>JBKKAU010000850.1:0-15978 GCA_046714475.1 Thermoanaerobaculia bacterium | reverse complement strand
GTTCATGGGAGGGCACGGGTTCGCCGAATACCGGCACGGGCGGCACGAAGGTGCAGTTCTTCAAGGGTCTGAGCAAGCACATGGAGAAGAAAGGTTGGAAGCCCCTTTCCGTACCCGGTTTCGACTGGGCCGCCATGGAGACCGCCCACTACGATATCGATTCGCTTTTCGCGGCCTTCGACGCCGACGCCACCGACAACCTCGAGGGCGCGCATCTCAAGCTCAGCCGCTGGGCCGACAGCCAGCAGGGGAAAGTGCCTGAGACCCGAATTGTCCTCGCGGTTTTCGACAGCGCGACCCGGGACCAGATCGAGTTCATCACGACGAAGCTCCAGGAAGGCACGCGTATGGGGGTGCAGTCGATGACGGGGGTGATCGACCTCAAGGCCGCACGCCTCTTCATGCCACAGGAAGGTAGCGGTTCAGGCCATGAGCGGATCCGCTTCAACAAACCGGTCTTCGACCAGTTGCAGGAGGTCGTCGAGGTGCTGGCCGCAGGCTACTGAGCGCGCCGGTGCCCTGACAGGGGCTCGGTGGACTCGGTGACCTGGTCAGGTGGATGGATGGCCGAGTGTATCATGCCGCGCCAGGCGTAGAGTCTGGTTCAACCTACGGCGGAAGTGGAGAGAAGATGGTCATCGACATCCTTGATGAACTTGCACGGCTTCTCGAGCGGGAGCAGGATGACTTGCTCGCGCTGTGGCGTGCGCAGGTCTGTAAACTCCCCTCGGCGCGAAATCTCGACACGCCGACGCTCAATGATCACATCCCGCATCTCCTGGCGGAATTGGTGACGGCCCTCCGATCTGGGTCGGACGAGACGATCGCAGAAGCCTTTCTAGACGGCAGCCCGCCCGCGCACGGCCTGCAACGTGTCAAAGACACGTTCGACATCGAGGAGGTCGTTGCCGAGTACAACATCCTGCGCGGCAGCATTCACGACCTGGCTGACCGCAACGGGTTGAGCATGCAGGGGAGGCCGTTCCATGTCCTCAACCGTGTCCTGGATGGAGCGATCGGGTCGGCCGTGCAGGCGTTTGCCACCCAACAGGCGCTCGAGGTCCGGAACCGCCGGGAGGAGTACCTGGCGTTCGTGGCCCACGACCTGCGCACTCCCCTGAACGCCATTTCACTTTCCGCGCGGGTGCTCGAGAGTCTCCTCTCTCCGGACCGCGCCGGAACGCAGGCAGCACGGATGTGGAAGGCCCTGAACCGGAACGTGCAGCACCTTCAAGTTTTGGTCGGCAAGGTCATCGAGGAAAACTCCAATCTGGAGACCGAGATCGGCGTCAAGTTGGAGCGTCGGGAATTTGACCTGTGGCCCTTGGTTGAAGCCCTTGTTCACGACCTCCACCCCGTCGCGGGGACAGGCACAACACTCCTGACCAACGCCGTTCCCGAGGATTTCGTCGTCTACGCGGATGCCAGTCTGCTACGGCGGGTCTTCCAGAACTTGATCGCCAACGCGATAGCCTACACGCCGCGCGGGGAGATCGTCGTCGGCGCGCGGCAGGCGAGCGAGGCCGGCACCGCCGAATGTTTCGTCCGCGACAACGGCGAGGGGATACCTGAGGACCGCCGCCAAGTTGTGTTCGACAAGCATGAGACCGATTTTGATAAACCGGGAGGGTTGGGCCTGGGTCTCGCCATCGTCAAAACGTTCGTCGAGGCTCACGATGGAGCGGTTACCCTGGAGACCGAGCTCGGTGTCGGCTCGACATTCCGGTTTACCCTCCCCGGACGACGTAGCTAGAAGGCGGTTCGCGGCCTTCTTCTCTTCACGCGAGCCGCCGATCACGAAGCTCTGAAGGATCGCCAACCTGCCGCGGCCGGAGCCTCCGGACTGTGGCTTCCATAAACAAAGCCCCCCTGCCCGGTGTCTTCAAAGGAGGAGCAAAGATACTCAGAAAGGAGGCGGCTTTTCATGTACTGCAGCAACTGCGCCCAAGCCATGGCGGCCGAAACGGCCATTTGCAGCGCCTGCGGCCACACCGTCCCGTCCACCGCGGCTCTTGGGTGGTCCGCGACCCAGGAGATCGGTGACCGTTTAGGAAAACAGGCCCGCGAAGCCTCGGGCAATGCGTGGCAGGCCTTCCGGACAATGGCCGTCAACCC
Source organism: Thermoanaerobaculia bacterium (assembly GCA_046714475.1). Taxonomy (GTDB): domain Bacteria; phylum Acidobacteriota; class Thermoanaerobaculia; order Multivoradales; family UBA5704; genus DASPJI01. Next base: position 13,863 of record JBKKAU010000850.1, on the reverse strand, counting down.
GGTCGGAGGTTTCCCGGGAACGTATGCATCCCTCGGTGCCTCCAGAGCCCTGCAAGTCGCCACCGTCTTCGCCATCGCCTTCGACCTCTGTTTCCTCATCGGCGCCTACAGGCTGACCCGCACCTCCTTCTGGGGGTTCGGAGCCGGCGAGTCCTGGTTGGGTATCGTGATCAAGCTCGCCGTCCTGGGCGTCGTTCCCGTGATCGCCAGCACCGGGGCGCTGCTGGCGGCCCGCAAGCTGCTGCGCGGCGAAGGGAGCCAGACAGGCGACTTTTTCATTGCCACGACGGCTCTGCTTCCCCAAGGAGTGGCGGTTCTCCTCAGCGGGCTCTTGGGAATGGGCAACCTCGAGGTCATCGCCATCCTGATGATCTTCGCCCTGTGCTTGAGCGTGCTCCTCATCCACGAGGGCTGCCGCGAGGTGTCCAGGATCGGCGAGCCCGGGGCATCCCTTGCGGTCCCCGTGGTCATCCTGCTGAGCGCCTGGCTTTCAAAAATCCTGATGACCGCTCTGGGCTAAAGAGGAGGCACTCCATGAAAAGAAACCTGGTTTGGATCGCCGCTGTTGCCATTCTGGCCTTGGCCTGCTCCAAGAGCTCGGGAAAGCCGGAGCCAAGCGGCCTCTATTTGATCCGGCAGGATGACAAGTGTGGATTTATCGACGAGAAGGGTAAGGTCGTCATCGCTCCGCAGTTCGATACCGCCTCGTCGTTCCAGGAAGGTCTGGCTGCTGTCGCGGTGGGCAATCGCTGGGGCTATGTCGACGAGGCCGGCAAGATCGTCGTCAATCCGCAGTTCGACGACGCGGGGCCGTTCACGGAGGGGGTAGCCGCAGTGCGGATGGAAAACCGCTGGGGATTCATCGACGAAAAGGGTGCGTTCGCCATCAATCCGCAGTTTGATGAAGCATCGAGCTTCTCCGAGGGGCTGGCGGCGGTGAAGACCGGTCAGAAGGCAGGCTATGTCGACAAGGAGGGGAGCTACGTCATCTCGCCGCAGTTCGATAGCGCCAGTCCGTTTTCCGAAGGGCTGGCCGCGGTCAAGGTGGGCGACCGGATCGGATATATCGAGAAGAAGGGGGCGTTCGCCATCAACCCCCAATTCGAGAGCGCCTCGAGGTTCTCCGAAGGGCTCGCGGTGGTGTCTTCGGGGGAGCGCTTCGGCTACATCGACAAGTCGGGGAAGCTCGTGATCAACCCGCAATTCGACTACGCTGGCGACTTCCAGGAAGACCTGGCCGCCGTCGGGGTCGGCGACCGTTGGGGCTTCGTCGGCCGGGACGGAAAGTTCGTCGTCAATCCGCAGTTCGACACGGTGGGACCGTTTTCGGAGGGCCTGGCCAGAATCCAGTTGGACGATCGGGTCGGCTACGTGGACAAAAGCGGCAAGCTGGTCATCAATCCGCAATTCAACTTCGCGGGCGAGTTCATCGGCGGCCTGGCCTTTGCCTCGGTAGGCGAGGAGCTGAGCTACATCGACAGGACCGGCAAGGTGATCTGGGGCTCCTCCGCCCAGCCGCAAGCCGCCAACCGCGGTACCGGCGGCGCCGGGACCCAGGCGGCCGTCGCACCGGGAGGGTCGGACGTGGAGCGCCAGAAGAGGACGGTGGCCGACATCCGCAATCTAGGAACGGCCATGTTCAGCTGGTTGACAGATCAGGTGGGGGCCGGGGCCGCGGGCCAGGACCAGATCGTCAACCTGGCCAACTATCCCTCGATCTCCATGGACGAGCTGGAGCGGCTCCTCGCCCCGCGCTATATCCAGGACCTGCCGCGCCGTGACGGTTGGGGCCATCCCTATGAAGTGCGGCTGGCGGTCTCGAATCCTCTGGCCCAGCAAGTCATGAGCCTTCGCAGCCCAGGCCGTGACGGGCGGTACGAGGTGGATACCTATGGCGCCGGTCCCTTTTCGCCCCAGGATTTCGATCGGGACATCGTCTGGGCGGATGGATTTTTCGCCCGTTGGCCCCAGGCGCAATAGGCGGGTTGTTGGCCTCCTCCCGCTCGGCGACGGTGTTCCTGGCGTAGAGGACCGCCAGCTTGCCGAGCGTTGCGTCCGGCGGTCCGCCACGCTAGCGTAGGCGGCCCATGAAGACCAGGATCGCCGCGTCCGCCCTGCTCGCCCTCGTTCTGGCCGTCCCCGGCGCCGCCGAGGACAAGACCCTCCGCCTGGCCGTCGGCGATCCCGCGCGCAAGGGGCGCGAAGCGCCGGTGGTGCTCGACGCGGTCACCGACAGCCGGACGGGCGACCTCCTCACCCCGGCCGAGATGGCGGCGCGCCTGGCGGGGGCCCGGCTCGTGCTGGCGGGGGAGAGCCACGCCGACATCGACTTCCACCGGGCGCAGCTCCGGGTCATCCAGGAGCTCCGGAAGGCGGGCCGGCAGGTGCTCATCGGCCTGGAGATGTACCCGTATCCGGAGCAGCCGTTCCTCGACCAGTGGACCCAGAACCTCCTCACCGAGGAGGGATTCGTCCAGCTCTCCCGCTGGTACAAGAACTGGGGCTACCACTGGGACTACTACCGCGACATTTTCCTTTTCGCCCGCGAGCACGGCATCCCGATGTTCGCCGTCAACGCCCCGCGCGCCGTGATCACGGCGGTGCGGCAGAAGGGGTTCGAGAGTCTGACCGAGATGGAGGCGGCCCACGTGCCGCGGCAGGTGGACACCGCCAGCGACGAGCACCGCGCTCTGTTCCGCGCCTACTTCGGCGCCGCCGACCCGCTCCACGGCGGCATGAGCGCTGAGCAGCTCGAGGGGATGTTCGCCGCCCAGGCGACCTGGGACGCCGCCATGGCTCACAACGCCCTGCGGGCTCTCGAGCGGCACGGCGGCCCCGGGGCGGTGATGGTGGTCCTCGCCGGCACCGGCCACGTCGTCTACGGCCTCGGCATCCAGAGGCAGGCGCTGGTGCAGGACCCGGGCCTCCAGGGGAGGATCGCCACCGTCGTCCCGGTGCCGGTGCGCGACGAGGACGGCGATCCGGTCACCGCCGTCCAGGCCTCCTACGCCGATTTCGTCTGGGGGCTGCCCCCTCAGGCTGATCCTCTCTACCCGAGCCTCGGCCTCTCCATGGCTTCGGGCGAGGGGGAGGCGGGCCGCAAGGTGATCATCGTCGCCAAGGATTCGGCGGCGGCCAGGGCCGGCTTCCAGGTCGGGGACCTCCTCCTCGCCATGGACGGTACGCCCTTCACCGACAAGGAGTCCTTCAACCGCGCCATGGCCGGCAAGCGCTGGGGTGACGCCGCCACCTTCACCGTCCGGCGCGGTGACGCGACCCTGAACCTCCGGGCCGTGTTCCGGAGACAAGTGAAGGTGTCCAGATAACGTTCCCGCATTGGGGAGCGTCGTACCGCCGGAATTCCGCTATCCTGGGATAAAGTCGCGTGGGAAGATGCTGAGGCGCGGGGAGAGTCTTCGAGGGGAATCCGACCCATCACCCGAAAAAAGTTGGCCCGCCCGTGTCGATTTCGCTGCCCCTCGTTCGACGTGATGGTAGGGCCGGGGTACCGCCCGGCTCCCAACCAGACAGCAACCAGGAGGCTCTACGATGCGATTCATGATCCTGCGCAAGGCCGACAAGGACACCGAGGCGGGCATGATGCCGAGTGAGGAGCTGATCACCGCGATGGGGGAGTACGTCGAGGAGCTGGTGAACGCCGGCGCCATGCTCATGGGCGAGGGCCTCAAGCCGAGCTCGCAGGGCGCGCGGATCAAGTTCTCGGGAGGGAAACCGACCGTGACCGACGGGCCTTTCACCGAGACCAAGGAGCTGATCGCGGGGGTCACGATCATCGAGGTAAAGTCCCGGGAAGAGGCGCTCGAATGGGTCAAGCGCTGGCCCACCATCGACGGGAACGGGGAGGCCGAGCTGGAGCTCCGCCAGATGTACGAGCTGTCGGATTTCGGGGACAGCGAAGCGCTCGAGCACCACGCCCGTCTCCAGGAGCAGATGGCCCAGAGGTAGTGGGCTCACATCATCAACCACTTCAAGGAGCACGCCATGCAGATTACTCCGTACCTCAACTTCGACGGCCAATGCGCCGAGGCATTCCGGTTCTATGAGCAGGTGCTGGGGGGCAAGATCGAATACATGATGACCATGGGGGAGTCGCCCATGGCGGGAGAGGTGCCGCCTGAAACGCACGACAGGATCATGCACGCCAGTCTGAGGATCGGCGACCAGCGCTTGATGGCCTCTGACAGTCCGCCGGACCAGTATCAGAAGCCGCAAGGCCTTTTCGTGTCGCTCCATTACGACACCCCAGAGGAGGGGGCCCGCATCTTCAACGCACTGGCGGAAAACGGGACGGTGATCATGCCTTTCGAAAAGACCTTCTGGGCCGAAGGCTTCGGCATGCTGGTCGACCGGTTCGGCACGCCGTGGATGGTCAACAGCGGGCAAAGCTCCTGAGCGGGGAGTGAACGGAGCCGGGCACCTCGGAGACAACCCGGGGCACCCGGCTCGTCGCGTTCGGGTAGAATCGTTCCATGAACGACAAGCACCTGACCGACGAGGTTCGCGGCAAGACCATGCGTTGGACGTGGACGGAAGGCCCCACGAAAGGCGCGACTCACGAGCACGTGTTCCATGAGGATGGTACCGTCGAATGGCGGGGCGTCGACGCGCCCCAGGAGGGCGCGCCGCCCGGCGAGAAGAACGAGGAGAAAGCGGCCCCTACCGCGAAGTACGCCGCGATCCGGGTCACGGACGAGGTCTGCGTCGTGTCGTACCTGGCCACGGAGTCCGGCTATACGCTCACCGTGGTCCTCAACTTCCGCGACAACAGCATGGTGGGCTTCGCGTCCGGCGCGAAAGAGTGGTTCCCTGTCCAGGGCACGTTCGAAGTCGTGAAATAAGAGCTTCCTGCGCCCTGCCGGCGGATCGCCGAGGCCTTCGACATCCCGATCATGATATGAGGTCTTTCAAGGGCTTTCTCCGCGTACAGCTGGAGCGAAGAGCGCCCAGGCTCTTCCACGGCATCCGCGCGCTCCGCAACAGGCGATACTTCCGGCGGAATTTTTCGGAATTCCAGGCCTCGGTGAGAGATGGGTTGTTCCCTGATGGCGTCCGCATTGTGATTCAGTCCGGGCCTTTTCTCGGTCTGCGTTACCTGGACGAGATCGTATGGGGATCGATCACCCCGAAGTGGCTCGGCTCCTATGAAGCGGAGCTCCATCCGGTCATCGACCAGATCGTCGAACGCGCTTACGGGACGATCCTCGATGTCGGGTGCGCGGAAGGCTATTATGCGGTAGGGTTGGCCGTGACCGTCCCCGCCACCCAGGTCATCGCCTTTGATACGGATTTCATCTCGCGGAATCAGACCCTGCGGCTGGCGCGTCTCAACGAGGTCTCCGACCGGGTCGAGGTCCGGGCGCTCTGCGATTACATCGATCTGGATCGGCCATCGCGCGGCAAGACGTTGGTGGTGTGCGACATCGAAGGGGGTGAAGCGCACTTGCTCGACCCTGACAAGGCTCCGAACCTGCGTCGGCACGACATCCTGGTCGAAGTCCACGAAACCTCGGAGGCTTCGACAGCGACGGAAGACCTCCTGGTCTCGCGTTTCAAGGCCACGCACCGTCTCGAGCGCATCGCCGCCACGGACCGCGGGAGCTGGATCGAGGAGCATGCCCGGCACCTTCCCGGTACGGTGCCTCGCCCTCTCCTGCGAAAGGCGGTCGAAGAGCACCGGGCGGCTGGGCAAGTATGGCTTTGGATGCAGTCCCAATGAGACATGAACCCGTGGACTGCGCAGGCAGGAGGATTGAGGTCGGCGATATCGTTCGGGTGATCGGAGTCCCCGATCTATCCGGAATAGCGCCGGAGTCGAGGCTGAAATCCGAGCCCGTGTTCAGTCATATTCTCGGTACGTATCGGCGCATTGCCGAGTTCGATGAATACGGCCATGCGGGCCTATGGTTCTTCATCAGGAAGGGTCCTTTGGCTGGCCGGCATTTTGCCGCCATGGAGCCGTTCCTTCTCCGGGTTCGTCGCAGTCAGATCCGCGGAGATGATTAACGGAGGGCTAGAGATGAGATTGCAGGAGAATCTAGTGAAAAAGCTGATCGCCTTGACTGCCTTGCGCTGCGTCCGGATCGCCGGCTTCGTCAACTCGGTCCCGGAGTTCGTCTCGCAATCGCAGGTCATGAACGGCGCCTCCGACCTGTTCGTCGAGGTCTTCGGCGAAGCCGGCCGCCATGCGCGCATGGCGGTCGGCGTCAGCGCGTTGCCTTATGACGTCGCGGTCGAGGTCGAAGGCGTGTTCGAGGTCCGCTAGTCCCCCTCACTCCGACCGCAAAGCCTCGATCGGGTCCAGCCTCGCCGCCCGGCGCGCGGGGAGGTAGCAGGCGAGGAGGACGACTCCCAGGAGGAGCAGCGGGGCGGCGCCGTACACCATGGGGTCGGCGATGCCTACCTGGTAGAGCAGGCTCGTAAGGAGCTTCGCCAGGGCGTAGGCCAGGGGGAGGCCTACGGCGAGCCCCAGGAGCGCGAGCCGCAGGCCCTGCCCGACGATCAATCTCAGGATGCCGCTCCGGGCGCTGCCCAGGGCGATCCGGATCCCGATCTCCCGTGTCCGCAGGTTTACCGCGTAGGAGAGGACGCCGTAGATCCCGATCGCGGCCAGCAACAGGGCGAGCGCGGAGAACAGGGTGAGCAGCGCCATGGAGAAGCGGCGCTGGGAGATGGAGCGGCCCAGCCGCTCTTCCATCGTCGCCACGTCGTAGATGGGCCGGTCCGGATCGATGGACTCGATGGCGCTCCGGATGCCGGCGGTCAGGGTCGCGGGGTCGGAGGAGCTCCGCACGGCGACGTGGGTCGGGTTCGTGGACATCTGCCGGATCGGCCAGTACAGCATCGTCTCCGGATCGCTCTCGAACCCGCTCTCCCGGATGTCCCCGACGATGCCGACGACCGTGGCCGTGATCTGGATGTCCTGGGCCTCGCCGTCGACGACCTCGAACCACTCCATCTGGATCCTCTTGCCCAGGGCGGACTCGCCCGGCCAGACGGAGCGTGCGGCGTGCTGCCCGATGACGATCACGTACGGGGACCCGCGCCGGTCCTGGGGCGTGAAGTCGCGGCCCTGGAGGAGCGGGATGCCCAGGGTCCGGAAGTAGCCGGGGGTGACGAACCGCAGGTCGACCGGGATGTCCTGGCCGGGGCCGGGCGCCGGCCGGCCTTCGACCAGCATGCCGTGGCCGATCCCGGGGCCGCCCATGGGCAGGACGCTCCCGGCGCTCACCGTCTGGACGCCGGGGAGGGCTTCGACCTTCTCGAGGAGCCGCTCGGTGAAGGCCGCCTTCGGCTCGCCCCCGGGATACCGCTGCTCCGGCAGGCCGAACTGGAAGGTGAGGAGGTGGTCCGCCTCATACCCCAGGTTCACCTTCTGCAGGAGCTGCAGGCTGCGCAGCATCAGCCCCGACCCGATCAGCAGGACGGCCGCCATGGCCACGTCGGTGACGACCAGCAGGTGGCGCAGGCGCAGCCGGCCCCCTCCTTCCGTGGTCTTGCCGCCCTCCTTGAGCTCCTCCCGGAGGTTGGGCCGCATCAGGACCACCGCCGGCGCCAGGCCGGACAGGATGGCCACGGCGAGGATCACGCCGCCGGCGAAGAGGAGGACCCGCCAGTCCATCCCGACCGAAGCGAGGAAGGGGAGGCTCTCGGGGGCCAGGCGGGTCAGCAGCCGCGTCCCCAGCCAGGCGACCGCGACGCCCGCGGCTCCCCCGGCGAGGGCGGTGAGGGTGCTCTCGGTCAGCATCTGGACGATGAGACGGGAGCGGTTGGCGCCGAGGGCGGCCCGGATCGCCACCTCCCGCTGGCGCGTGGTGGCCCGGCTGAGGAAGAGGTTGGCGACGTTGGCGCAGGCGATGAGCAGGACGACGACCACCGCCCCGAGCAGCATCAGCAGGGTGGTCCGGCTGTCGCCCACCAGGTGCTCGCGCAACGGCACCACGTTCACGCCCCATCCCGTCAGGTAGTCCGGCTCCCGTTGCACCCTGGCGCGGGCGAGGGCGCTCATCTCCGCCTGGGCCCGGTCTTCGGCCGCGCCGGCCCCGAGCCGGCCCAGGACCGTGAGGAAGCGCCCCCGGGCAGGCTCGGCCGGGTCGATGGGAAGAGGCAGCCAGAGGTCCAGGGGCTCCAGGAACTCGAACCCTTGCGGCAGTACCCCCAGCACCGTCACGGGGATTTCGTTGACCGTGATGACCTTTCCCACCACCGCCGGGTCCCCGCCGAAGCTGGTCCGCCACAAGCCATACCCCAGCACCGCGACGCGAGCCGCTCCGGGGAGGCTCTCCTCGGAGGAGAAGGTCCGGCCCAGCGCCGGCTCCACGCCCACGGTGGAGAAGAACCCGGAGGTGACGAGGCCCACCCGGAGATACTGGGGCTTGCCCTCCCCGGTCAGCGTCGCGCCGCGGGCGACGAACGCGTCCAGGCCGGAGAACGACCGGCTCTCGGCCTTCCACGCCGTGTAATTGAAGGGGGAGACCACGTTCTCCTCGGAGGCCAGCTCGACGTTGTGCTCCCAGACCATCATCAGCCGGTCCGGCTCGCGATAGGGCAGGGGCCGCAGCAGGGCGGCGTTGACGATGGAGAAGATCGCGGTCGTGGCCCCGGTGCCGAGGGCGAGGGTGAGGACGACGGCGGCGGCGAATCCCGGCCGTCGCAGCAGAACGCGTGTTCCAAAGCGGGCATCTCGAAGCAGGCTCATTCACGCTCCTTTTGCAGGACGATGGCGGTCGTGTCCCAGTATACGGACTACCGGGGTAGTTTGTTTCACCCGGGCGGGGCTGCTACCGTTCCTGGAAGGACGATCCACTCAGGGAGGCAGACCATGAAAGGGATTCGCCTCTTCACGGCTATTTTCATGCTCGTAGGTCTGGGCTTGCTGCTGGGCGGCGGCTATGCGGCCCTGCGGACCCAGCAGTTCCTCGGCAGGGCGGTTTCGGCGCAGGGCACGGTGGTCGAGCTCGTGCGCTCCCGCTCCAGCGATTCGACCACCTATCGGCCCGTGGTCCAGTTCACGACGTCGGACGGGCGGCCCGTCGAGATGGTGTCCAGCGTGGGGAGCAATCCGCCGAGCTACTCGGTCGGGGAGACGGTCCAGGTCTGGTACGACCCCGCCCATCCGGAAGACGCGAAGCTGGCCGGCTTCTTCTCGCTCTGGTTCCTGCCGCTCCTCTTGATGGGCCTCGGAACAGTGTTCGCGTCGATCGGCCTGGCCTTCTCGCTCTCCGCGCAGGTCAGGGCCCGCCGCGCCGCCCAGCTGCGGCAGGAGGGAACCCCGATCCAGACGACGTTCCAGTCGGTGGAACGGAACACCTCGCTCCGGGTCAACGGCAGGCATCCCTTCCGGATCGTTTCGCAGTGGCGGAACCCGGGCACGGGGGAGGTCCACGTTTTCGAGAGCGAGAACCTGTGGTTCGACCCGAGCGGGTACGTGACCGGCAGGCACGTCACCGTCTACATCGAGCGGGACAACCCCGGCAGTTACTGGATGGACCTGTCGTTTTTGCCCAAGCTGGCGGAGTGAAATCTCACCTTTCCGTAACCTGGAAGCGCCGGGGGGCATGCGGAATGCAGGGAGGCGTGTCATGCCCGACGCCATCGAGACCCTGCTGCGCAAGGCCGCCGGCGAGAGCGACGTCATCGGCATGGGCGGCGGGCTGCCCTCGCCGCGGCAGTTCCCGCGCCGGGCGCTCGTCGAGGCGCTCGCCGACGTAGTCCTCCAGCCGGCTCCCGAGGCCCTGCAATATGCCTGGCCCGAAGGCTCGGACGGGCTGCGGGCACAGATCGCGGACTACATGCGCTCGCGGGGGGCCGGCACCGATATCGAGCCCGACCGCATCCTCGTCACCAGCGGCGCCCAGCAGGCCCTGATGGTGGCCGTGCAGCTCCTCTGTCCGCGCGGCTCGCGGATCCTCACCGACCCGGAGACCTATCCGGGCGCCCTGGACCTCTTCCGGGCGCGGGGGATCACGCCGGTCCCGCGGACCGCCGAAATGCCCGCCGACGTCTGCGCCGTCTACGCCATGCCGGCGGTCGGCAACCCGCAGGGCGTGGGGCTGAGCGAGCCGGCGCGGCGCGAGCTGCTCGCGAGCGGGCTGCCGGTCCTCGAAGACGACGCCTACGGGGACCTCCGCTTCGACGGGCCGGGTCCCCGGCCGCTCTGCGCCGAGGCTCCCGACCGCGTCTTCTTCATCGGCACCTTTTCGAAGACCCTGGCGCCGGGCCTGCGCGTCGGCTGGCTCGTGCCGCCGGAACGGTTCCGGGAGGAGGCGGTCCGGCTCAAGCACGACGCCGACCTGCAGTCGAACGGGTTGGGGCAGGCGATCGTGGAGCGGTACCTGCGCGGGGAGGGCTATCCTCGCCGCCTCGAACGGCTGCGCGCCTTCTATCGCCGGCGGGCCAAGCGGCTTGCGTCCGCCGTCCGGCGCGAGCTTCCGGAGTGGCGGTTCCGCTTTCCGGAAGGCGGGTTCGCGCTGTGGCTCGAGCCCGACGCTCCGGACTGCCCCGGCGGCGAGCTGGGCCTGCTCGAGGCCGCCGTCGAAGAGGGCGTGAGCTTCGATCCGGGCTCGCTCTTCCGCCCCGACCGCTCGTCCAGCCCGCTCGCCCTGCGCCTCTGTTTTTCCGCGCTCGACCCGGACGCCCTCGCCGAAGGGGCGAGGCGCCTCGCCCGGGCCTGGCGGCGCGTGACCTCGCGTGCCCCGGTCCCCGGAGGATCGGAATGACCGGCGAGCCGAAGGGAAAGCTGCGGGAGGCCCGGATTCGGGTAGGGGAGCATGACCTCTTCATGCGGCTCTCGGACGGCCCCCAGGCGCCGGGGCCGCCGGTCGTCCTGGTCCACGGGTACGTCATCTCCAGCCGCTACATGGTCCCGACCGCCGAGCGGCTCGCCCCGTTCCACCCGGTCTACGCGCCCGACCTGCCCGGGTTCGGGAGGAGCGGCAAGCCCCGGCGGGTCCTGGACATCCCCGAGCTGGCGGACGTCCTCCTCCAGTGGATGGACGCCCTGGGGCTCGAGCGCCCGGTGCTGGTCGGCAACTCGATGGGCTGTCAGATCCTCGTCGACCTGGCGGCGCGGCATCCCTCCCGGGTGGGCCGCCTGGTGCTGGTCGGACCGAGCGTCGACCCCGCGGGGCGGGGCATGCCCACGCAGATCCTGCGCCTGACGATCGACGCCTTGCGCGAGCGCCCTTCCCTGATCTTTCTTTTCCTCCGCGACTTCTGGAAGGCGGGAGCGCCGAGGGCCTGGCGGACCGCCCGCTACGTCCTGGCGGACCGGGTTGAAGACAAGCTGCCGCGCGTCCAGGCGCCGACCCTGGTGGTGCGCGGCGAGCGGGACCCGCTGGTGCCGCTCTCCTGGGCCGAGGAAATGACCCGCCGCCTGTCCCGCGACCGCCTGGTCGTCATCCCCGGCGGGCCGCACGGCCTCAACTACTCCCGGCCTACGGAGTTGGTGCGGGAGATCCGCAAGTTCCTGGCCCAGGCCGTCCCGGCGGCCGAGCCGCTCCGGGACGTGATCGCGCAACGATGACTCCGGGGCCGTCGGGATCGTTTTATAGTAAGCTGCTCTACAGGATTTGAGCTCGACGAGTTTCAGCGCCAGTAGCCCCGGGGCCTTGAGTGCCTCTCGGACGAAGAGAGATGATCGGCCAGCTCATCCCCCAGATCGTCTACGACATCATCGGCAGGCTCGTGCCGGGCCTGGTGCTCCTTGAAGCCTGTAGATTCCTCTGGCCCCGCGACTTCGCCGGCATCTCGGAGAAGGTTGATCCTTCCTCGGGGCCTGGCGCCGTAGCGCTTCTGGTCGCCGCGTACATCCTGGCGCTGATGTTGGAAGGTGTCTCGACTCTCACCTTGGACAAGGCGGTACGACCGCTCCAGCGGAAGGCCGACCGAGAGGCCGAGAAGCGCGTCCTCGCCGATTTCTCCCAGTTGGATACAGGCTTCGAGCCGGACAAGGCCCGGCTTCCTGGTATTCCGATCGTCTATGACGCCGTCCGGCTGAAAAACCCGGCCGTCGGTGCCAACATCGTGAAGCTCCGCGCCGAGGTCCACCTTTATCGAACGCTGATGATAGGGGCGCTTTTGATTCTTGCCGGCGTACTCCTGGACACGGCGTTGCGCGGCGCTGTGAGACAGCCTCTTCTCACCTGCATTCTCTTGATAATCTTCTTCGTCGTTGCCCTCGCGCAATGCATTGAGAGGCAGAAGAGGCTGACTTGGTCTCTATACAATCATTATCTTTTGCTCATAAAACCGGGATTGAAGGGGCTGGTCGCGGAAGGGGAGAGGGCCGCCCCTACATCACCCTCTTATACATAAGTCGATCGTAGGGATGTGGATGTAGAGACGCCCCGTGGGGCGTCTTCGCATCGGGAAGGACGGCCTCAGACCGTCGAGAGATCCCGCGGCACGTCCTCGCTTGGGGCGGGATCGCGCCGTCCTGGAGACGCCCCACGGGGCGTCTCCACATTGGGTGGCCCGGATTCTTCCGCATCCACTGCTCCGAAGGTTTGATAGGAACTCGTAGCTTCAATCTTTTGCAGCGTCCAGCTCCAGAGCCCCTGGCCTCGTACGGCGGCGAAGAGGTGTAAGCCATGATATCCATCCGTCCTTTCCAGGAGAGTGACTGGCCGGCTCTCTGGTCCATCCTGCGCACGACCTTTCAGGCCGGGGACACCTACGCCTTTTCGCCCGAGAGCACCGAGGCGGAGATCCACAAGGCCTGGGTGGAAGCTCCCGCCGCGACCTACGTGGCCTGCGCCGCGGAGGGCCCTGTCGTCGGCACCTACTTCATAAAGCCCAATCAACCAGGCCTCGGCTCCCACGTGTGCAATTGCGGGTACGTCGTCGCGCCCGAAGCGCAGGGCCAAGGCATCGCCTCCGCCCTCTGTGAGCACTCTCAGGCCGAAGCCGTGGCGATGGGCTTCCGTGCGATGCAATTCAACTTCGTCGTGGCCACCAACGAGCGCGCCGTCCGCCTCTGGAAGAGGCTCGGCTTCGGAATTGTCGGCACGCTGCCGCGAGCCTTTCGTCACCAGCGCCTCGGTTTCGTCGATGCCCTGGTCATGTACAAGGAGCTTCAACCTGTGACGCACGACATCGAATTGCGGGACGTTACGCCGGATGACCTTCCCATCCTGTTCGAGCACCAGTTCGACCCGGAAGCCAACAAGATGGCCGCCTTTCCGGCCCGGGACAGGGAAGCCTTCATGGCGCATTGGACGAAGATCCTGAGCAACCCGACGGGGCTCACGAAGGCCATATGGTCCAATAGCCGCCTGGCCGGTTACATCGCTGCCTTTCAACAATCCGGCGAAACGGAAATCGGCTACTGGCTTGGAAGGGAATACTGGGGCCAGGGCATTGCCACCCAAGCGCTGGCGGCCTTCCTCGGGAACGTCACGGCACGGCCCCTCTTCGCCCACGTGGCCAAGCACAACACCGGCTCCATCCGGGTCCTCGAGAAGTGTGGGTTCACGGTGTACCGGGAACAGAGGGAATCTGTCCGCGGCGAAGAGGCCGAGGAATTTGTGATGATCCTCGAAGCGGCCGGAGGGCCTCCCCAGCGAGAGGGTTGAGCGCGGGAGGGGAGGATCTCCCGCCAGGGAGGGAGCTGGACAGGGTAGAATCAGCGCTCACCCAACAGGAGGAGAATATGAAGAAAAGGACGAAGAAGCTGGTGCTGTCGAAGGAGACGGTTTGGTCGCTGGAGAGGGTGGAACTAGCCCCAATACTGTTTACTTAGTTCTCGGCTTCGGCGATTCTTTCTGGAAAGAGAGAAAGGATAGCCATGGCCCGCTCCCTCGCGACGCTGCCTTCCGGAACGAGAGTTACCGACTTCGTGAGTCT
>JBKKAU010000849.1:0-4092 GCA_046714475.1 Thermoanaerobaculia bacterium | reverse complement strand
CGGTTTCTGGACTTCACGACTGGTGAGGTCCAGCGGCAAGGCGAAAATACTACCCAAGTACCCGCAAGCTTGGCGTTCTCGCCCCCTTTGACAAGGCTTTCTTTGCAACTAGCGGGTAAAGTAGCAGCAAGAGCGCGCCATTGCGGCGTCTTTCAGCAGGGGCGATGGTCCTCATAAGCTCCAGGATTTCGTCGTCCTTGAGGTAGTTGACTTCTGGGTGCTCGAAACGGGCAGGCGGCAACTCACGGATCCTGCGACACCGCTCAAGGTGCTCGGGAGCGACAGAGGCGACGTAGCGCACGAATGCCTTGATCGAGGCAAGCCGATGGTTGCGGGTGCGTGCACCGCACTGGCGCTGTTTTTCCAGCCAGACAAGAAAAGAACAAACCACCTCGACATCGAGGACCCCGTAGTCAAGCCGGTCGGCGGTACATCCGGCCCTCTCCGCAGCGTAGCGGAGGAATAGTTTGAGGCTGTCTCGGTAGGCCAACACTGTGTGGCGGCTGGCGTGGCGTTCGATGGTCAAGTGCTTCTCGAAGAAATCCTGGATAAGCGTTTGGAGTGTGGCGAAGGCGGGCTTTGAGGGATTCACAAGCACACCTCGTCGAGCGCGCCGGTGTTGTGCGCGAAACGTACTGCTGCTTGTTCCAGCAGTGTGCCGTTGGCGACCAGGTAGAGCCGCGTGTTTTCGACGGAGACATGGCCCAGATACGTGCTGAGTGCAGGGAGCAGAGTATTGACGTCACGTTCCTCCACGTACCACACCTCTACACGGCCAATGGCGAAGGTATGCCGAAAGTCGTGCGGTCGCGGCAAGGGCTTGGAGATCCCGGCTGCCAGGCACGCCTTGCGGAGGGCGGTGGATACAGCCGGGTAAGACAAACGTCGACGGCGGCAGGAAACAAACAAGGGGGCAGACGCATCCATGCCTACCGGACGCAAAGGATGGTGGATGTAGCGCCCTAACGCTTCGACGGTCGACTCCCGCAAAGGAAGGGCTCGGCTTTTGCCGAATTTACCCTTCCTGACGGTCAGAATACGGTCGCCACAGTCCAGGTCGCCGACATCAAGTGCGAGGGCCTCGCCGATCCGCAGGCCGGTGGTGTACAACAGGCCGAGCAGTGTTGCGGTCGTCGCCGGTCGCAGGCTGTCCACCGGCGGCAACCGGCGGGCAGCTGCCAGAATGCTTCGGACCTCCGTGACGGAGAGAATGTGCGGCTGCCGCTGGCGCCAATATGCCGCCGGCTTGGGCGGGCGTGTGGGCAACGTTTCGACGCAGGCATCATGGCGCAGGGCATAGGCCACAGCGGGCCACACAACTCCGACGACATTATCCCGTCCCCGGGGTGACAAGCGGTCGAGCGACGCCAGGTAGCGGATGAGTGTTTCCCGGAGCAAAGGAGGCTCCGGGGCGTGTGCGCCGACGTACCGGTCGAAAGCAAGCAGCAAGTTTCTCTGGGAGACGTACCCCGCTCCACTCGCACGCCTGAGGGCGACGAAGCTTTCAAATTGGGGTGCGAGCCAGCTGGTGAACGTGCGCGGCCGGGTCATGGTTCCACCTCCGGCCAGTCGACTGCGCTCTCAAGCAGGCGAGCGTAGTCCACCTTTGCGTAGACGGCGACGGCGTCGAGGGACCGGTGGCCGAGCAGGTCCGCGATCGACTTGACAGACTGGCCAGCCCGAAGGAGGCGAGTGGCAAACGCGTGCCGGAGTGCGTGGGGTCCCCGTGGAGGCAATCCGCAGCGCACCATCCGTGCTCTCACCAGGGAAGAGATCGCCAACGGACCGAGGCGCAGAGATGGAGGCTTCTGGCGCAGAAAGACATAAGCGCAGTCGCTGGCCGGCCGCTCATGGCGCAGGTAGCAGGCCAACGATTCCGCCACAGCTTGGGTCAGGGTGTGGTGGACCGCCTTACCGCCCTTATGAGCGACAAAGTCGATCGTCTTCTCGCGCTAGTCAATATCTGCCAGCTGTAAGGTGGACACCTGGGAGCGCCGCACACCGTAAGTGGCCAGCAGATAGACGATGGCTCGATCCCGGTAGGGACATATGCCTTCATCCCACGACAAACCGAGCAGTGCCGATAGCTGCTCCTCGCTCAGGCCACACGGCAAGCCGCTGAGCCGATGACTCAGAAGGCTCGGTACTGCCTCCACCAACTCCCGGCCCACCCAGCTCCGCTCTGCGGCAAAATTCAGGAACGACCGCATCGCCGAGCTCATGCTGCGACGCGACCCCATGCCGTGGTCTTTGCCGTAGTGAACGAAGAAGTCCTCGACACCCTCAGCCGTCAGAGACTGAAACGCCCGGGCACAGCTCTCTCCCGCGCGAGCCGTTACCGCGTCGACAAAGCAGCATGCAGAGGCGATCCGAACCGTGATCGTCGTCGCCTGAAGGCCTCGGGTTTCCGCGAGCCACTCGGCAAACGCTTTCAGTGTGGACTGATTCGCTTCAGAGGCTCGCTCGATCGTCCGAAGCGTGTACAAATGCTGGGAATCCGGCGACCAAACTACACTCCCGTTCTGTATCTTCCTCATGATGACCTCCTTACAGGAGATCATCGGTTATGTGCAGTGAAGGACCGTCTAGCCGCGACTCTCGACAGCCTCCGGTCTGTTACTCCGCATAACTGGGCGCTCGCCATAACACTATCACCTTCTGCTGTGGGTCAAGGACGCCCAGCAACTCGGGTGCTTCATGAACCTGCTCAACTCGAAGCTGGCGCGTGAGGTGGGGCGGTTGACCGGCTGGAAGGAGAAGATCTGGTCACGCCGATATCAGGCAATCGTGGTCAGCTCCGAGGAGGCCGCCCAAGTCGAGCGTTTGAGGTACGTGCTCTCCAATGGTTGTAAGGAGGGGCTCGTCGAGCGTCCCGGAGACTGGCCGGGAGCCCATGCCGTCGACGCGCTCCTGAAGGGGATCTCCCTGGAGGGTACCTGGTTCAACCGGACCCAGGAGTGCTCGGCCCGCAAGCGCGGGGAGGACTTCGACCGGCTGAAGTTTGCGACCTCGGAGACGGTGACGCTCGTCCCGCTGCCGTGCTGGGAGAGTCTCCCGCCGGAGGCGTGGCGGGCGAGGATCGCTGGCTTGATTGCCGAGATCGAAGCCACAGCCGCGGCCGAGCGGTCCCGAGCGGGCGTGCAGCCACTTGGTCCGGCGGCCATCCTCAAGCAGCGTTTTGAGGATCGGCCGGACCAGCCGAAGAAGAGCTGCGCGCCGTTCTTCCACGCGGCGAGCCGGCGAGTGCGCAAGACGCTCTATGAGGCATACGGCTTGTTCGTGAGCGCCTATCGGGAGGCGTCGGAGAAGCTGCGGTCCGGAGACCGGACAGCGGTCTTCCCTGCAGGGAGCTTCCCTCCGGCGTTACCTTTCGTGCCGACCTAAGGGTCGCGACGCTTCCACCCGAGTCTTGGAGCCCGAGGAACCCCGCGGGCCTGGGCGAGGTCTGCCTGCCATGCCCTCTCTCGCGCTCTCCAGGCGGTGAGCCGTCTTCTCTCGAGCCCTTTCCGCGCCGTTCTCTCCCCGATTGGGCACGATTCAGCGGTCGCGATGACGTCCGAGGAATGCTGATCGGGCTTCCTCCGTCTGGGCTTCTCCAAGAGGCTGGCCCTTTGGGCTCTCCAAGAGGCTGGCCCTTTGGGCTGGGCCCTTTGGGCTGGGCGGCTAGCCTCCTTCTGAAAAGAGGATGGCACCAGTTCGGGGCACCAGTTCGGTTGCTCTGCCCTTCGTGCCAACATAGGTGTCGTGAGGCGCCCTGGGAGCTTGGAGTCCGAGGAGACCTCGGGCAGGGGGAGAGGTCTGCCTTGAGCCGCCCTCTCCCAGGATCTCCAGGCGATGAGCCGCATTCTGAAGCCTCGTTGTCGAGCCTTTCTCCCGGTTTGGACACGATTCAGGCCGATTCAGGCGGCCGTCATGGCGTTCCGATCGCCCGCATCACCCTTCGAGACCTCTTTGGTGTCTCTATAGACCCGCTAGTTGCAAAGAAAGCCTTGTCAAAGGGGGCGAGAACGCCAAGCTTGCGGGTACTTGGGCAGTATTTTCGCCTTGCCGCTGGACCTCACCAGTCGTGAAGTCCAGAAACCGAGACTTTTT
>JBKKAU010000848.1:0-6401 GCA_046714475.1 Thermoanaerobaculia bacterium | reverse complement strand
TCGGAGATGTGTATTAGAGACTGCTCAAGCAGCACGAGCTGGCGCGGCTCGCCGCCGAGTGGCTGTGGCCGCGCGTCGAGCTGCCGCAACTCGCCCTCGACCGCGGGCCGGGCCTCATCGCGGCGCTCCAGCGCTGCCTCACCGCCGGGGCCGCCGGGGCCGGCGGGGGGCATCCATGGAGCTGATCTCCGACCGCCAGCCGCTGACCATCGTCGTCGGCTCGGGCGGCGTCGGCAAGCCGACCCTCGCCGCCGCGGCCGGGGTGCTCTCCGCCCGTTCCGGGCGGAACACCCTGGTGATGACCTTCGACCCGTCGCACCGCTTGAAGGACACCCTGGGGGTAGGGGAGGAGGCGCGGCTGCGCGAGGTGCCGGTGGACTTCGACGCGCCCGGGACGCTCCACGCCAGCCTGCTCGACGCCCGCCAGACCTTCGACCGGCTGGTCGAGCGCTACGCCCCGGACGAGGAGTCGCGCCGCCGCGTCCTCGGCAACCGCTTCTACCAGCACCTCTCCGGCGCCCTCGGCGGCATCCTGGAGTACATGGCGGTCGAGCGCCTCTACGAGGTGGCGCTCTCCGGGCGGTACGCGCAGGTCATCCTCGACACCCCGCCGACCCGCCAGGCGCTCGACTTCCTCGAAGCCCCGTCGCGCATCATGGCCTTCCTCGACAGCGGCGCGCTCCGGGTGGCGCTCAAGCCCTGGTTCGACGAGGAGGGGCGGCTCCGCGCCGCCTCGCGCTGGGGGCCGCTCGGCAAACGCGCCGAGCGCTTCCTCGACGAGGTGGTCGGCATGGACCTCCTGCGCGACATGGCGGAGTTCTTCCAGGCCTTCGGCCCGCTCTACGCCGGCTTCCGCGACCGGGCGGAGAAGGTCGAGGAGCTGCTGCGCTCGGAGCGCACCCGCTTCATCCTGGTCTCCGGCCCCGGCGAGGAGCGCATCCCCGACACCCTGTTTTTCGCCCGCCGCCTGGAGCAGGCCGGCTACCACCTCGGCCCGATCGTGGTGAACCGGGTCCACCCCCGCTTCCTTGTAGAAGGAGCGCCTTCCCCGTCGCCCGACCCTTGCCGTCCCAACGGCTGGGAGCTGCTCGCCTGGCTCGGCGACCGCGACCGCCGCGGCCTCGTCGAGCTGGCCCAACTCCTCTCCCGCGAGCAGCCGCTGATCGACATCCCCCTCCTCCCGGACGAGCCGACCGACCTCCCCGCCCTGGAAGCCCTGGGCCGCCAGTTCGAAGAGCGCCTCGCCCAGTGGGCGCGCTACATCAGCCGGTCTTCCTAGAGTCCCTACTCCAAACTTTTTATGTAGGGGCGGGGCTTGCCCCCGCCCGGGAGGGGACGAGCCCCTCCCCTACACCACGAGCTCCTGTGAGCCTGCTTTGCCGCGCCGCGTCAAGATTTCCTTGACGCGGCATGCCGCAGTGCGGTAAATTCATTCTCGGGCGCGGCAGACCGCTTGCAAGACAAACTCCTTCGGGAGAGGCGCGCCAACGACCGAACGAAGGAGACCATCATGATCCGCCTGATCAAGCGCTACGAGAGCCGCAAGCTCTATGACACCGAGGAGAGCCGCTACGTCTCGCTCGACGAGATCGCCGGCTGGGTCCGTCAGGGGCAGGAGGTGCGCGTGCTCGACAACGCCAGCGGCGGCGACGTGACGTCCCAGACCCTGACCCAGATCATCCTCGACGAAGGGCGGCGCGGCACGTCGTTCATCCCGAGCGACCTGCTGCACGAGCTGGTGCGCATCGGCGAGCGCGCGGTCACGACCGGGATGGAGCAGGTGTCGCAAGGCGTCGACAAGCTGGTGCAGGTGTCGATCGACCGTCTGGCGCCGGTGCGGCGGGTGCGCGAGGAGATGACCGGCCTGCGGGCACGCCTGGAGCAGCTCGAGGTGTCGCTCGCCCAACTGGAGACGGACGGGGGGGCGGTACCCTCGACCAGCTCCGCCCCGCCCACGAAGACCGAGCCCGTCGTGGTGCCGGTGACAGGACCCAATGGACGAGAAGGAGCTACGGAATGATCGAGGCTCAGACCTATATCCGCAACTTGTGGCTCGCCGGCCTGGGCGCCGTCGCCGAGGTCGAAACTGAGAGCAGGGGGCTGTTCCGCCAGTTGGTGGAGCGGGGCCGCCCGGTGGAGGAGCGGCAGAAGAGGGCGGCCCAGGCCGCGGCCGAGCGTACGGAAGCGGCCCTGCGCGAGCTGAGAAAGCTCGTCGAGGACACCGCCGAGTACGAGAGCAAGAACCTGATGAAGCGGCTCGGCCTGGCGACGCGGGACGACTTCTCGGTCCTCTCCACCCGGCTGGAGACGCTCTCCAGGAAGATCGACGAGGTGGCGGCCCGGCAGAAGGTCGACGCCGCCGAGATGGACGAACCTGTGATTCTGGCCGCCGATGGGACCCCCATCGCGGTGGAAGGATAAGGAGAACGAGATGAACATTCCGAGTGATCCGAGTGATCCGAGCGGGCCGGGCGGGCCGAACGAGACGACCGGTCAGGACAGGAAGCTGCAGGACGAGCTCAAGGAGTCGGCGCACCGCATCTGGCTGGCGGGCCTCGGCGCGCTGGCCGCGGCCGAGCAGGAGGGCGCCAAGGTGTTCAGCCGCCTGGTCGAGCGCGGCAAGGAGTTCGAGTCCAAGGGCCGCGTCGAGGTCAAGGACCAGGTCGAGCGCGCCAAGGCGACCGCCGAGACCACCTGGGACAGCGTGAGCAGCCGGATGGACGAGATGGTGACCTCGGCCATGCACCGCATGGGCGTGCCGACCCGGGAGGAGATCCGCCGCCTCACCCTGAAGGTGGAGGAGCTCAACTCCAAGATCGAGTCGCTGCGGCCGCGCGCCACGCCGGCCGCCACGGCCGACACGGTAGTGACGCCGACCGAGGTTCCGACGCCCAACCCGGACGCCAAGATCATCCTCTGAGGAACGGGCAGGGCGCCGAGTGGGCAACGACACCCCAGCAGGCCTGCCGGGCGCCTCCCGGTCCAGGATCGGGCTGGCGCTCGCCGCTGGCGCTCCCGAGGGCGCCATCTACGAGATCGGCGCCCTGCGGGCGATCGACGAAGCCCTGGAAGGCCTGGACCTGAACCACCTCCACGTCTACGTGGGGGTGAGCGCCGGCGCCTTCCTCACCGCCAACCTCGCCAACGACCTGACCACGGCGCAGATGTGCCGCGCCATCGTCTCGAACGAGCCGGGCGAGCACCCGTTCGTCCCCGAGACCTTTTTCACGCCGGCGGTGCGCGAGCTCTGGAACCGCACCCTGACCGTGCCGCGCCTGCTGGTCGAGGCGATCTGGGACTGGGTCTCCCGCCCGGGAGACCGCACCCTGCTGGAGTCGCTGACGCGCCTGGCGCGCGCCCTGCCGGTCGGGATCTTCGACAACGAGCCGATCCGCGCCTATCTCGAAAAGATCTACAGCCTCAAGGGACGGACCGACGACTTCCGCCAGCTCGGCAAACGGCTGGTGGTGGTCGCGACCGACCTCGACTCGGGGCAGGCGGCGCGCTTCGGCGAGCCGGGGCTCGACCACGTCCCGATCTCGCGCGCCGTCCAGGCGAGCGGCGCCCTGCCAGGGCTCTACCCGCCGGTCGAGATCGAGGGCCGGCACTACGTCGACGGCGTGCTCTTGAAGACGCTCCACGCCTCGGTCGCCCTGGAGGCCGGGGCCGACCTGGTGATCTGCGTCAACCCGATCGTCCCGGTCGACACCGTCCGCGCCGTCGAGGCCGGCGTGATGCGCCGCGGCAAGCTCCTCGACCGCGGCCTCCCGACGGTGCTGTCGCAGACCTTCCGCACCCTGGTCCACTCGCGGCTGGAGGTCGGCATGGCCTCCTACGAGAGGAAGTTCCAGGGCGCGGACGTCGTGCTCCTGCAGCCCAAGCGCGACGACTATCTGATGTTCTTCACCAACATCTTCGGTTTCGCCGAGCGGCTGGCGGTCTGCGAGTATGCCTACAAGGCGACGCGGCGCGACCTGCTGGCGCGCTACGACGAGCTCGCGCCGGTGCTCGCCCGCCACGGCGTCACGCTGCGGCGCGACGTGCTGGAGGCCGCGGCCCGCGACCTCTGGGAGGGGGTGGGTCTCGGCGGCGTGGTGAAGAAGACGCAGGCCCGGATCGTCGCCGAGCCCAGGGAGTCCGGACAGGTCACCGTCCGGCGTCTGGACGACGCGCTCTCCCGGCTCGACCGGCTCGTCGATCCCCTCATTCGAAATACCCCGTGACGTCCAGGATCAGGTGGACCGTGCCGCCGCCGAGGACGGAGGCGCGGACGTCGACGCCTGCCGCCGTGACCGACAGGAGGGCGTTGTTGGCGCGCGCCCGGGCAGGCGCGAAGCTCAAGGCGCTGGTCCTCGGCTCCGCGGAGCCCGCGGGCCAGGCGACGATGTGGCCTATGCCCGTCGCCCCGACCGCGGTGAGGTTGGCGGTGACCGCCAGCGCCGTGGCGGGGATGCCGCAGGCGCCCCCCAGCGCGAACCTGCGGGCCGTCTCCGCGGCCAGCGGGACGCCGGAGCGCGTATCGAACACCCGGCAGGGAGGGACGGTGTAGAAGCCGGTCCCGGCGGTGAACGCGGTCGGGTTCGCGGCGCCGAGCGCCGCGGGGGCGTCGCTCACCCCGGACGACTCGCGGACGCCGTCGCCGTCGGCGTCGAACGACAGCGTCGCCTGGTTGGCGACGGCCTTGCCCTGGAAGCCGGTCTCGAGGACCGCCTGGATCGTCACGGTCGCCGAGGCGCCGGCCGCGAGCGCGCCGTTCCAGGTGACGGTGTTGGCGGCGAGGTCGACCCCCACCGTGCCGGCGTCGGCGGCGGCGCCGGCGAGGGTCAGCGCGGCCGGCAGGATGTCGGTCATCTCGGCCCCCGGCAGGTCGGGGTGCGCGGCGAAGCCGTCGTTGGTGACCCGCAGGGTGTAGGTGAGGGTGCTGCCGGAGAAGAACCGGCCGGCGACCTCCTTGGTGGCGGCGAGATGGGCGCCGAGCGCCGTCCGCGGCATCGCCCACAGCTCGAAGCCGCTGGCGTTGTCGTTGGCGAAGA
Organism: Thermoanaerobaculia bacterium; assembly: GCA_046714475.1. Taxonomy (GTDB): domain Bacteria; phylum Acidobacteriota; class Thermoanaerobaculia; order Multivoradales; family UBA5704; genus DASPJI01. Next base: position 1,368 of record JBKKAU010000848.1, on the reverse strand, counting down.
AGTAGACATGGGACCCGGAAGCGGTGATCTCGACCGGGTCCGATGTCGCGGCGCCCGGGGCGATGTCCTGCACCCTCCAGGTGCCGGCGGGGGTGCCGTCGGTCCGCCAGGGCTCGACGCCGTGCTCCGGGTCGTAGGCCGAGAAGAGCAGCACGGAGCCGACCGCGGTGAGCTGCCCCGGCAGGGAGGAGCCCGACCCCGCCACGATGTCGGCGACCAGGCGGGTGCCGGCCGCGGTGCCGTCGCTCACCCACAGCTCCCGCCCGTGGCCGCCGTCGTCGGCGATGAAGTAGACCTTGTCCCCGGCGGGGGTGAGCTGGTCGATGCCGGAGGTCAGCGGCCCCGGGCGGACATCCTGGACCAGGGCGGTGCCGGCCGCCGTGCCGTCCGTCACCCAGAGCTCCTGGCCGCGGGACCCGTCGTCGGCCAGGAAGAGGACCCGGTTGCCGAGGCGCGCCGCGGCCCAGTGGCCGAAGAACGGGTCGTAGTCCCGCACCGAGCCGCTGCCGCCAGGGCGGACGTCCGCGATCTGCCGGGTCCCCGAGACGGTGCCGTCGCTCCGCCAGGGCTCCTGGCCGCTGGCGCCGAGCCAGGCCGAGCCGAAGAACCAGTCGGCCGCGACGGCGACCGGGAACGGCTCCGGGACCAGGGGGAGCATCCCGGTCCCGGCGTCGGTGCCGTCGCTCCGCCAGAGCCCGGCGTAGACCGAGCTGGCGAAGAGCAGGGTGTCGCCGAAAGCGGTGAGCCGGGTGGGGTAGAACGACGTCCAGCCTTGGGCCAGGTCGCTCACCAGGCCGGTCCCCCCAGCCGTGCCGTCGGTCGCCCAGAGCTCGGAGCCCTGGTCCCAGTTGGCGCCGGCGAAGAACAGCCGGTCCCCCGCGGCGGTCAGCCGCTCGACCTCCCAGGGGAGCTCCGCCGGAACGGCCGCCTCCAGCCGCTCCGTGCCGGCGGCGGTGCCGTCGCTGCTCCAGACGCGGGCCAGCCCGTCCGGGGCGCCCTCGGCGGCGAAGAACAGGCGGCCGTCGAAGGCAGTCAGCTCGCGCGGCCGGGACGACCCCGGGCCGGGCTCGAGGTCCTCGACCCGCGTAGTGCCGGCGGCGGTGCCGTCGCTCTTCCACAGCTCGGCGCCAGCGACGCCGTCGTCGGCCGTGAACAGCAGGGTGCCGTCGAGGTCGACCAGGCGCCGGAGACCCTGCTCGTAGTCGAAGCGGGACATCGGCTCCAGCGACGACGTCTGGGCGTGGACGCCGCGGACGAGCTGCGTCCCGGCCGGCGTGCCGTCGGTCCGCCAGAGCGCCCAGCCGCCGGCGGTGGTGCGGGCGGCGAAGAGCCAGGCGCCGTTGAGAACAATGCCGCGGGGTCCTCCGT
>JBKKAU010000847.1:0-7689 GCA_046714475.1 Thermoanaerobaculia bacterium | reverse complement strand
GCGCAATAGCGCCGCGACCGCGGGAGCGACCCCGCCGCGCAGCTCCACGTCCACGGCGCGGCAGGCGACGCCCGGGATCTCGCGAGGGATCACCAGACAGGGGCCGAGGAGAGTCGCCTTCTCCGGGTGCAACGCCTCGCTTCCGGTCACATCGCAGAGCCCGTCGGCCACCACGGTCAGCTCCAGGCTCCCGGCCAGCCCCCGCGCGGCCAACGCCTGGGCGAACGAGACCAGGCTGAGGAAGCCCGCGGTCTGCGCCGCCCGGGCGCGCCGCACCGCATCCTCCTCCACCGCTCCGCCCAGACTCCAGAGATGGACGGTCCGGGACGGCGGCGCGCCGCGCTCCCGCAGGCCGTCGAGCAGGGCCACGAAGTCTCCGGGGGCGGCCGGATCGACGGTGTAGCGGTCTGCGGCGAGGCGCGCGAACCCGGCGCCTGCCTCGACGAACGTCACCCTCCCCGGGAGGGCCGCGGCGAGGCTGGAGGCGACGCCCCGCGCATCCGCGAAGAGGAGCCACTCGGCAGCCTGCGGCCCGTCCGCCGGGGGGAGGACCGACTCGCTCCAGGCCGGAGCCCAGAACCAGTCGGACAGGTCGGGGAGCTTGCCCGCCGCGGCCAGGGCCCCGGCGGGGCGCGGAGCCGCGGGCGCCGGCTCGATCCAGTAGCGCTGCCGCTCGAAGGGATGGCCCGGCAGCGGGACGCGGCGGCGCGGCTCCGGATGGAGCGACGCCCAGTCGACCTCCACGCCGGCCAGCCAGAGCTTGCCCAGACAGGCGAGCAGGGCCGCCTCCCCCGGCAGGCTCTCCCAGGCGGTGGGGAGGACAGGCACGGCGATCCGGCCGCTCCCCGCCGGATGTTGCAGCAGGGTCGTCGACAGGGCGGAACCCGGGCCGACCTCTACGAAGCAGCGCGCGGGCTCGTTCAGCAGCTCGTCCAGCCCGGCGGAGAAGCGCACCGTCCGGCAGAGGTGGCGCGCCCAGAAGTCTGGATCGACCGCCTCCTCGGGGCGCACCCAGGTGCCGGTCACGTTGGAGATATAGGGAATCTCCGGCGGCCGCAGCCGGACGGTGGCGAGCAGGCGCGCCAGGCGGCCGCGCAGCGGCTCCATGGCCGTGGAATGGAAGGCGTGGGCCACGCGCAGAGCGCGCGCCTGCAGGCCGCAGTCCGCCAGCTTCGCCTCCAGGGCCTCCACCTCCGCCCGCGGGCCGGCGACCACGGTGACACCGGGGCCGTTGACCGACGCCAGGCAGAGCCCGCCGGTGAGCCAGGGCGCCACCTCCGCTTCCCCGAGGGAGACGGCGAGCATGGCGCCGGCGGGCAGCTCCTCGATCATCCGTGCCCGCTCGGCTATCACCAGCAGGGCGTCCTCCAGCGAGAGGACGCCGGCCAGGCAGGCGGCCACGTACTCGCCGAGGCTGTAGCCCATCAGCGCATCGGGCTGCAGGCCGCGCCTGATCAGCACGCGGCCCAGGGCGTGCTCCAGGACGAACAGGGCGGGTTGCGCCAGGACGGTGCGCAGCAGCGGGTCGGGTCCGGCCGCGGCGCTGCGGTCGCCGCCATTGCGGCCGAGCATCCGCCGGAGGTCCGGGGCAGGCTCCGGGCTGCCGGTCGCCGCGAGCAGGACCTCGCGCAGGTCGAGCCCGAGGCGGTCCGCCGCCTCCAGGCAGCGGTCGAGCTCCTCCCGGAAGTCCGGGAGCGCCGCATAGAGATCGCGCGCCATGCCCGCGGCCTGATCGCCGAGCCCCGGGAAGAGGAAGGTGACGGGCCGGCCGCCAGCGCGCTCGGCGACGCCGCTCCAGACCCGGCGCGGATCGCGCGACGCCAGGGCCTCCGCAGCCGCTTCACGGTCGCGGCAGACCACGGCGCGGCGGCAGGCGAAGCGGTGCCGGCCGGCCTGGAGCACCCAAGCCACGTCCGCCAGCTCCTGGTCCGGACAGGTCTGGAGATGGCCGGCGAGACCGCCGGCGGCGCGCTCCAGGGCCGCCTCGCTGCGCGCCGACAGGAGCAGGAGCTGCCAGCCGCGGGTGGACGGCGGCACGGACGCGGGCGCCTCCTCGAGCACCACGTGGACGTTGGTGCCGCCGATGCCGAACGAGCTGACGCCGGCCCGCCGCGGCCCGTCGCTTTGCCAGTCGGCCAGGGCCGCATTGACGTAGAACGGGCTGTCCGCGAAGTCGATCCGCGGGTTCGGCTGCTCGAAGTGCAGGCTGGGCGGGATCTGGCGGCGGTCCAGGGCCAGCACGGCCTTGATCAGACCGGCGACGCCCGCGGCCGCGTCGAGGTGGCCGAGGTTGGTTTTCACCGACCCCAGGGCGCAGGAGGCGGGGCGCGCGCCGGGGCGGCGGAACACGCGGTTCAGCGCCGCCACCTCGATGGGGTCACCGAGCGGCGTGCCGGTGCCGTGGGCCTCCACGTAGCTCACGCTCCCGGGCTCGACCCCGGCCGCAGCCAGGGCGGCGGCGATCACCCGGGCCTGCCCCTCGACGCCCGGCGCCGTGTACCCCACCTTGCCGGAGCCGTCGTTGTTCATGGCCGAGCCGAGGAGCACGGCCCAGACGCGGTCGCCGTCGGCCAGCGCGTCCTCCAGGCGGCGCAGCGCCACCACCCCGACGCCGCTGCCGCTGACCGTGCCCTCGGCGCGGGCGTCGAAGGCGCGGCAGTGGCCGTCGGGGGAGTTGATCCCTCCCTTCTGATAGACGTAGCCGCGCGCCTGCGGCACCTTGACCGAGACGCCGCCGGCCAGGGCCATGTCACACTGGCGGCCGAGCAGGCTCTGGCAGGCGAGATGGATGGCCGCCAGCGAGGTCGAGCAGGCGGTCTGGACGTCTACGCTGGGCCCCTGGAGGTCCAGCTTGTAGGAGACCAGGGTGGTCAGGAAGTCCTTCTCGCTGCCCAGGGCGATCTGGTCGAACCCGGCGGTGGCCACGACCGTCGGGTTGGCCAGGACGTTGCTGAACAGGTAGGTGCTGCTGCTCACTCCGGCGAACACGCCGACCGGCCCGGGCGGGCGCGCGGGGTCGTAGCCCGCGTGCTCGAGGGTCTCCCAGGCGGTCTCCAGGAAGAGCCGCTTCTGCGGATCGAGGATCTCGGCCTCGCGCGGCGTGAAGTCGAAGAGCCCGGCGTCGAACAGCTCGATTCCCGAGAGAGCGCCGTGGGCCTTCACGAAATCGGGCCGGGCCGCAGTGTCGCGACCGACGCCCGCGGCCGCGAGCTCTTCGTCAGAGAAGAAGGAGATACATTCGACGCCGTCCCGCAGGTTGGCCCAGAACTCCTCTAGCCCTTCGGACCTGGGGAAGCGGCCCGCCAGGCCGACCACGGCGACGGCATTGGACGGCGTCTGCTGCGGCCGGCGCGGGACTGCCTGGACTTCCCGCGCGGCGTCCCCCACCCCCTGGGCCAAGTGGCGCGCCAGAGTCCGGACGTTGGGCCAGGCGAAGAGATCGACGATCGGGACCTCCCGGCCCAAAGCCTCGGTCAGCCGGCCGTGCACGCGGATCATCAGCAGCGAGTGCCCGCGGAGGTCGAAGAAGTTGTCGTCGATCCCGACGGCCTCGACCTGCAGGACCTCGCGCCAGACCGCGGCGATGGTCCGCTCCAGGTCGGTGCGCGGCGGCTCGATGGCGGCGCGCCGGGCGGGAGCCGGCGGCGCGGGCAGGGCGTCGCGGTCGACCTTGCCGTTGGCCGTGAGCGGGAACACGGGCAGCACCACGAAGACGGCGGGCACCATGTACTCCGGCAGGCCGCGGCGCAGGAAGGCGCTCAGCGCGGCAGCGTCCGGCTCCTCCCCCCGCGGTGTGCAGTAACCCACGAGGCGCGGGCTGCCGGGCGCGTCCTCGCGCACCATCACGGCGGCCTCCGCCACCTGTGGATGGCGCCCCAGGAGCGCCTCGATCTCGCCCAGCTCGATCCGCAGGCCGCGCATCTTCACCTGGCCGTCGGTCCGTCCCAGGAACTCCAGGGCGCCGTCGACGCGATAGCGGGCCAGGTCGCCGGTGCGGTAGAGGCGCCCGCCGGGCGCGGCGGCGAACGGATCGGGCATGAAGCGCTCGGCCGTCAGGTCGGGCCGGCCGAGATAGCCGCGGGCCAGACCGGAGCCGCCGGTGTAGAGCTCGCCCGGCCGGGCCGCGGGCACGGGCTCCAACCCGGCATCGAGGAGGTAGACCCGCTTCCCGGCGATGGGCCGCCCGATGGGGACCCGCTGGGCGCCCGGCTCGGCGCGGCAGGGCCAGCAGGCCGTATCGATGCAGGCCTCGGTGGGGCCGTAGGCGTTGTAGACGCGCGGGCCCAACATGGCCACGGCGCGGTCGCGGAGTTCCGGCGGGAACGCCTCGCCGCCCACGAACAGGCAGCGCAAGGCAGGCGCATCGTCCAGAACCCCTTCCTCGAGGAGCACCTGAAGGAAGGAGGGCGGGAAATCGGTGACGGAGACCTCCTCCTCGCGCAGGGTCTGCCGCAGCCACGCCGTGTCCTGGTGGAGCCCCGGCGGCACGAGCACCAGCCGCGCGCCCCAGAGCAGGGCGCCGAAGATCTGCCAGACCGAGGGGTCGAAGGTGAACGGGATGTTCTGCAGCATGCGGTCCCGCTCCTCCAGGGCAAAGGCGGCCTGCCGCCAGAGCAGCGTGGCGCAGATCCCGCCGTGCGGCACCATCACCCCCTTGGGCTGTCCGGTGGAGCCCGAGGTGTAGAGCACGTAGGCCAGGCTCGCGGCGGTCGCGCCGCTCTCGATCTCCGGCCCCCTGGTATCCGGCTCTTCGAGGAGGAGGACGGGCAGCCCGGTCTCCGGCGGCAGCGACCCGGCGAGGCGCTCCTGCGCCACCACGGCCACGGCGCCGGCGTCCTGGAGTATCCAGACCAGGCGGTCGTGCGGGAGCCCGGGGTCGAGCGGCAGCCAGGCGCCGCCGGCCGCCAGGATGCCGACCAGGCCGACGATCATCTCCGGCGAGCGCCCGGCGCACAGGCCCACCACACGGTCGGGCCCCACGCCGAGGGCGCGCAGGCGACGCGCCAGGGCGCCGGCCCGGCGGTCAAGCGCGGCGTAGCTCATCCACCGCTCGCCGCAGACCAGGGCGAGGGCGTCCGGGGTACGCCGTGCCTGCTCCCGGAACAGCCGGTCCAGCGTGGCCGCCGCCGGCGGGACCGGGAGGTCCGCAGCGGCGCCGCTCCACTCACCGAGGATCTGGTGGCGCTCTTCTGCGGTGAGCACCGGGCGCTGCGACAGGGGGAGCTCCGGCTCGGCCGCGATGCTTTCGAGCAGGGTACGCAGATGACCCAGCAGGCGCCGCGCCGTGGCCGCCTCGAAGAGCTCGACGCTGTAGTCGAGCACCGTGACCAGGCCGGCCTCGTGGGCCACCACGCCAAAGGTGAGGTCGAAATTGGCCTTGCGGACCTCCCCTTCGAGCCGGTGCACCCGCAGGGCGGGGAGGTCCAGCGGGGGCATGGCGGTGTTCTGGAACACCAGCATCACCTGGAAGAGCGGCTGGCGGCTCAGGTCGCGCCGTGGCTGGATCTCCTCCACCAGCCTCTCAAACGGCAGGTCCTGATGGGTGAAGGCTCCCAAGGCGACCTCGCGCACCCGTGCGGCCAGCCCGGCGAACCCGGGGTCTCCCGCCAGGTCGACCCGCAGCACCAGGGTATTGAGGAAAAAACCGGCGAGCCCTTCGATTTCGGTGCGGTTGCGCCCGGCCACCGGCGTGCCAACGGTCAGATCGTCCTGGCCGCTGGCGCGCTGGAGGAGCGCGGCCAGGCCGGCGAGGACCGTCATGAACAGGGTCACCCCCTCGCGCCGGCTCAGCGCCTCCAGCGAGCTCGCCAGGGCCGCCGGATAGACCGCGGTCTCGCGCCGGCCGCGGAAGGTCTGGAGCGGCGGCCGGGGACGGTCGGCGGGCAGGTCGAGCACCGGAGGGTCTGTCAGCTGCTCGCGCCACCAGGCGAGCTGCGCCTCCAGGACCTCGCCGTGGAGCCACTCCCGCTGCCAGACCGCGAAGTCGGCGTACTGGACCGGCAGCTCGGGCAGGCACGCCGGCTCCCCCGCCGTCGCCTCGCGGTAGAAGGCGACCATCTCGCGCACCAGGACGCCCAGCGACCAGTTGTCGATCACGATGTGGTGCGCGGTCAGCAGCAGGACGTGCTCTTCCGCGTCCAGGCGCAGACAACGCGCCCGCACGAGAGGCCCGCGCGCCAGGTGGAACGGCGCCAGGGCCTCGGAGACCCGCAGGCGGCCGGCTTCGATCCGCCGCTCCGCCCCAGAGAGGCCCGAGAGGTCCACCTGCGGCATGGCGAACCCGCCCGCGGGCCGCACGGCCTGCACCGGCCACCCCTGGGGGGCCGGGAAGACGGTGCGCAGCACCTCGTGGCGCTCGACGATGCGCGCCAGCGCGCCGCCGAGGGCGACGGTGTCGAGCAGGCCCGAAAGCCCCAGGGCGAGCGGGATGTTGTACGCCGGCTGCCCGGGGTCGAGGCGGTCGAGGAACCAGAGGCGCTGCTGCGCGAACGACAGGGGGAGGTCGCCGGTGCGGGGCACCGGGACCAGCGGCGGAGCGGACAGGCCGCGCCCGGCGCGCAGCGCCTCGTCGATCCTGCGCGCCACGGCGGAGAGGACCGGCCACTCCAGGATCTCGGCCGGGGTGACCTCGACGCCGAAGCTCTCCCGCACCCGCGACAAGACCTGCAGGGCGAGCAGCGAATGGCCGCCCAGGGCGAAAAAGTCGTCCTCGGCGCCCACGCTCTCCAGCCCCAGAACCTGGGCCCAGAGGACGGCCAGCAGCTCCTCGGTGGGCGTACGCGGCGCCACGCCAGCGCGGTCCGCCGCCGGTCCGGGGAGCGGCAGGGCGGCGCGGTCGACCTTGCCGGTCAGGGTGCGGGGCAGCCGCTCCAGCACGACCAGGGCCGCCGGGACCATGAAGTCGGGGAGGAGGCCGCGCAGGTGCCGGCGCAGCTCGTCCGCCACGACTCCGGAATCCGCGGCGGCATAGCCGCAGAGGGTCACGCCGCCGGCTCCATCCTCCCGGGCTGCGACCGCGGCGTCACGCACTCCCGGGTGGCTGCGCAGGGCCTCCTCGATCTCGGCGGGCTCCACGCGGACGCCGCGGATCTTCACCTGGTGGTCGCGGCGGCCCAGGAACTCCAGGGCGCCGTCCTCGCGCACGCGGCCCAGGTCTCCGGTCTTGTAGACCAGGTCTTTCGGATCGGTACCGAACGGGTTGGGGATGAACGCCTCGCGGGTCAGGTCGGGCCGGTTCAGATAGCCGAGAGAGCAGAACGGAGTCCGGATGTGGATCTCGCCGGCCACGCCCGACGGGCAGACCTGGCCGGATTCGTCGAGCACCAGGGCGCGCGCCCCCTCCATGGACCGGCCGATCGGCAGGGCGGCGCGCTCCAGGTCCTCGCGCCGCACCCGGTGGAACAGCTTGGTCATGGTGGTCTCGGACGGGCCGTAGAGGTTGATCAGCTCGATCCGGTCGCCGAAGACCTCCATCCAGCGCCGGGCGTCCGAGGGGAGGAACGGCTCGCCGGCCATCAGGACCCAGCGCAGCGCTGGGAACATCTCGGGGCGCAGGCGCTCGGCGAGGAGGGTGCGGAAGAGCGACGGCACGCAGTGCAGCAGATGGAGACCCGAGCGGTCGATCCACTCCGCCAGGCGGCGGGGGTCGAGACGGGAGGCGCGGTCGGGGGGGGGGGGGGGGCGGGGGGC
>JBKKAU010000846.1:0-6965 GCA_046714475.1 Thermoanaerobaculia bacterium | reverse complement strand
CATCCATCTCTCGGCCATGCGGCGGCGGGGGGAGTGGGTCTTCGCCCTCCAGGACAACGGCATCGGTCTGGCCCTCGAGGATGCGGAGCGGATCTTCGGGCTGTTCACGCGCCTCCATCCCGAGCTGCCGGGGAGCGGGATCGGCCTGGCCATCTGCCGCAGGATCGTGGAGCGGCACGGCGGACGCATCTGGGCCGAGTCGCAGCCGGGGCGGGGCTCGATCTTTTTTTTCACCCTGCCGGAGAGCGGACAGCCGCCGGAGGGGCCTAGAGAGAATTGACCTTTCCCCCGGAGGGGACTAAAATTTTGCGTCTGCTGGATGAAAAAATTAGCAGTGCACCGGAGCTTCGTGGATTGGACGACAGGGTGATCCGGGTCTTGGTCGTCGAGGACAACTCCGGCGACCTCCTCATTCTTCGCCGCCTCCTCGGCGGCTGCGGCGGCTTCCACCTCACCGCCGTGGACCGGGTCTCCAAGGCCCTGGAACATCTGGAAAACGATCGCGACGTCGACGTCGTCCTGCTGGACGTGTCGTTGCCGGATTCCCACGGCCCCGAGCTCGATTCGCTGGCGCGCATCCTGGACCGCGCGCCCAAGGTCCCGGTCATCCTGCTGACCGGCATCGAGGATGAAGAGCTGGCCGTCCGGGCGGTCCGCGAGGGGGCGCAGGACTACCTGATCAAGCGCCGGGTCGAGACCGACCTCCTGGTGCGCTCGATCCGCTACTCCATGGGCCGCAAGCAGGCCGAAGAGGAGCTGCGGGAGAGCGAAGAGCGCTACGCCCTGGCGGTCCGCGGCGCCAACGACGGGCTGTGGGACTGGCGTCTCTCGACCGGCCGGATCTATTTCTCGCCGCGCTGGAAGGCCATGCTCGGGCTGCGCGAGGACGAGGTCCAGGAGCATCCCGACGAGTGGTTCAACCGCGTGCACTTCGAAGACCTGCCGGCGGTGCGCGCCGCCCTCGACGATCATCTGGCCGGCAACGCGCCGCACTTCGAGAGCGAGCACCGGATCCGCCACCGGGATGGCAGCTACCTCTGGGTGCTGAGCCGCGGTATCGCGGTGCGCGACAGGGCGGGGGAGGCCTACCGCCTGGCGGGGTCGCAATCGGACGTCACCACCCGCAAGACGGCGGAGGAGCGGCTGCAGCACAACGCCTTCCACGATCCCTTGACCGGGCTGCCCAACCGCGCCCTGTTCCTGGACCGTCTCGGCCTCGCCATCGCGCACACCCGGCGGCGGGCGAACTACATGTTCGCCGTCTTCTTCCTCGACCTCGACCGCTTCAAGAACATCAACGACAGCCTTGGGCACAGCGCCGGCGACGCGCTGCTGGTCGCCGTCGCCAAACGCCTGGAAGCGCTGCTGCGCCCGGGGGACACGGTCGCCCGCCTCGGCGGCGACGAGTTCGCGATCCTGCTCGACGACGTGAACGGCATCACCCACGCGACGCGCGTGGCGCACCGCATCCACCGCGACCTGACGCTCCCCTTCGACCTCGGCGGCCATGAGGTCTTCACCAGCGCCAGCCTGGGCATCACCCTGAGCTCCACCGGGGGATACGAGCAACCCGAGGAGGTGCTCCGCGACGCCGACACCGCGATGTACCGCGCCAAGGCCTCCGGCAAGGCGAGGCACGCCATCTTCGACCGCGAGATGCACGAGAACGCGGTCGCCGTCCTGGCGCTGGAGAACGACCTGCGCCGGGCGATCGAGCGCCAGGAGTTCGAGCTCTTCTACCAGCCGATCGTCCTGCTCGGCAACGGCCGGATCGACGCCTTCGAGGCGTTGCTGCGCTGGCGTCACCCGAAGCGCGGATTGCTCCACCCGGAGCAGTTCATCCCCGTGGCCGAGGAGACCGGCCTGATCGTGCCGATCGGCTGGTGGGTGCTGGAGCAGGCCTGCCGCCAGCTCGGCGAGTGGCAGTCGCTCCACTCGGCGGCTCGTTCGCTGTCGATGAGCGTCAACCTGTCGTGCCGGCAGTTCCTGCAGATCGACCTGGTCAAACGGGTGCGGAGGATCCTGGAAGAGAGCAAGGTCGCGCCGGGCAGCCTGCGTCTGGAGATCACCGAGAGCACGATCATGGAGCACGCCAGCGAGGCGGTGGCGAAGCTCCTGGAGCTGCGCCAGCTCAACGTCCAGCTCCACATCGACGACTTCGGGACCGGCTACTCCTCGTTGAGCTACCTCCACCGGCTGCCGATGGACACCTTGAAGATCGACCGCTCGTTCATCAGCGGCATGGAGGGGGGGAGGGACGAGCGCGCGGAGATCGTCAGCACCATCGTGACGCTCGCCCGCACGCTCGGCATGAGCGTGGCGGCGGAAGGCCTGGAGACCGCGGACCAGGTCTCGCGGCTTCGTGGCCTCTCCTGCCAGTACGGCCAGGGCTACTACTTCTCCGGTCCCCTCGAGCACATCGCCGCGGGCAACCTGATCGCCGCCCCGGTCCAGTGGCGCTCCGTGAGCTGACGACCTGCCGCCGCTACATGCCTAGCACCCCATCGTGAGATCGCAGTTGGTCGGGCAGATGGTCGGGACCTTCGTCTCTGCCGTCTTCGTCGTCTCATGACCCGCGGCGGCCTGGCCGAGGACAGAGCTCTCCAACGTCCGCAGCGTTTCCCGGGACAGCGCCAGTCTCTTCGTCATCTTCTTCATGGAGTTCTCCTTCCGCGGCAACCTGAAGCAAGACAGGTGCCGTGCGGGTACAGCCCCGGAGCATCCGAGTTGTAGGCGTACACCAGGAGGTTGAGGTCCGTCCACCCGAATGAACGAGATCTCGCAGAAGTTGCTGGCCCTTCTCGAGGGCTGAGATAGGCACTCCCAGGGCGGTGGGAAGAGCCGTGATACCATGGCCGCGGTTGCATTCCGGCGGGTGTTCGTGCTCTGATCCCGCAACCCGTCGGCGAAAGGAGACATGCATGGGCGCGATTCCGCTCGAGAAGGGGATCGAGTATCCCACCTCCGACGGCCAGCCCATGGCCGAAAGCTCCCACCATCAGACCGTCATGTTCGACCTGATCCACGGTCTGAAGAGCCGCTATGCGGCGGTGCCGGATGTGTGGGTGGGAGGCAACCTCTTCCTCTGCTATGAAGAGGGCAACCTGTCGGCGATCATCGCGCCGGACGTCCTGGTGGCCCGAGGAGTGACGAAGTGGCAGCGGCCCAACTACCTGTTGTGGGAAGAGGTGCCGCCCAGCTTGATCATCGAGGTCACGTCGCGGAAGACGAGGCGCGAGGACCAGGGGAAAAAGAAGTCCATCTACGAGCGGATCGAAGCGGAGGAGTACATCCTTTTTGATCCCTACGGGGAGTATCTGAGGCCCAAGCTCCAGGGTAGTCGCCTGACGGACGGACGCTATCAGCCGCTTCCCCTGGGAGCGGACGGATCGCTCGAAAGCCGCACCACGGGCGTGAAGTTCCTGCCGGAAGGCGACCGCTTGCGGATGGTCGACGCAGTCACCGGAAAGCGCCTGCTGTGGCCGGATGAGGTGGCGGAGGCTTACGCCGAAGCTGAAGCAAGGGCCGCAAGAGCCGAAGAGCGCGCCCAGACTCTCGAAGAGGAGCTGAGGCGGCTCCGCGGGGAGTCAGGGGAGCCGGGCGTGTAATCCGGGAGGCTCCCGCCCCCCGGATTCCTTTACTTCCTCAGAATCAGCGCGGGCGCGCCGTCTGGCAGTTCTGGCCGCGGGCGGGCCGGACCCGGACGGTCTCGGTCGTCTGGACGCCGCCGTAGGTGGCGGTCACGGTCGCGCTCCGCGTCTCCGTGACGGCGGCGGTGGTGACGGGGAAGGTCACCTCCTTGGCGCCGGCAGGGACGGTCACGCTCGCCGGCACGCCGACGACCGGGTTGCTGCTCGCGAGCCGGATGACGGCGCCGCCGGCCGGCGCGGGGCCGGTCAGGTCGATCCGGCCTTCGGCGGTCTTGCAGCCTCCGGCGATGGAGGAGGGGCTTATTTTCAACTTTTTAATCCCCGACGCGGCCTGTACCGTCGGGGCGTAGCGGGTGACCCGGAAGTCGTCTTCGACGCCGTTGCCGGAGTAGCCGGCGGTGTAGAAGCCGCCCAGGAAATCCGGGGTCATCGCATAGGCGAAGTCGTTGCCGCCGCTGTCGTAGACCTCCGCCCCGATCTCCGTTCCCGACGCGACGTTGTAGCCGACGGTGAGGGCGTTGGAGCCCGTGGCGCGTACCGAGTTGCCGGTGACCCAGAGACCGTTGAGGGAGAGCTGCAGGTCATAGGCCGCGTCGGTGCCGCCGCCATCGCGGACGGTCGACCAGAGCCGGGCTCCGGTCGCGGCGTTGTAGCGGGCGGTGACGAAGTCGGCGCCGGAGGCGCCGGTCACGTAGACGCTGCCGAAGGCGAGGGTCAGCGCATGCGCGGCGCCGGCAAAGGGAGCGGTCCACTGCGGGACGCCGCTGGCGTTGTACCGGACCGTGCCGCTGGTACCGGTGACGTAGACCGCGGTCCCTGTCGGGTCGATCTCCAGGTCGAAGGCCCGGTCCTGGCCGCCGCTGTCGTAGCCGTGCATCCAGAGCCGCGTGCCGGTCGGGCTGTACTTGACCGTCAGGTAGTCCATCTGATCGGGCTCGGCCGGCTTGTAGACGAAGCCGGTCACGTAGACGTTGCCGCCGCTGTCGACCGCCAGGTCATACGGCGCCGACTCTTCGCGCTCGAAGCCCAGGAACGGGTGGCGCACCCACAGGCTGACGCCGGCGGGGCTGTACTTGATCGTGGTCATCACGATGAAGTCGTCGGTCGAGTAGGTCTCGCCGGTGACGTAGACGTTGCCGTTCAGACCGACCGCGATGTTCGTGGGAATGGACCAGACGCCGCCGTTGTACGCGGCGACCCACTGCTGGACGCCGCCGGCGTTGTACTTGATGGTGACGAAGCGCGGCTGGGCGCCGTAGGGACCGTCCTCGGGGCCTGTCGACTCGCCGGTGACGTAGACGTTGCCGAGCAAGTCGACCGCGACGGCGTGCGCCATGTCGGAGGAGCCGCCGTCATAGGTGACGGCCCATTTCCGGACACCGTTGCGGTCGTACTTGACGGTCAGGAAGTCTTCGGTCGCCCGGGAGGTGAACCCGGTGACGTAGACATTGCCCGCCAGATCGCTCGTCAGGGCGTGCCGGCCCTGCAGGAAGTCACGGCCGCCGTCGAAATAGTTCCGGCTGAAACGGGGGAAGCCCGGCTGGTCGACTCCGCCGCGGTCCTCGGTCGCCGACCAGATCCGCGTCTGCGCCATCGCCGCTGGGACAACCGCCGGGACGAGGAGCGAAGCCATGGCCACGCCGAGCCAGACCGCCTTGTGGGAAAGGGGGAAAAAGACCTCAAGGGCCGGAGATAGCCCCCTGAAGAACCTCATGTCGCTCGCCTCCGTCGCGCCTTCTCATTGGAGTATGTCCGCCGGACTTCTGGCGGACTCCTAGCAGCTCGGCTGTCTTGGGGTCTCCCGGGGACTGAGGTCTACGGGAGAAGCGAGGACCCGCAGCTTTGCGACGCCGGTTTTCACCGGTTGTGCCAGCCTTGTAGTTTACAGCAAGTCAGTAAAGGTTGCTCATTCTGGCCCTTTTCTTCATCGTGCGGCTAAGGCAACCGTCCCAGCAGCCCCCGAATCCTCGCTTGCAGCCCGTCCGTGTCCACCTCGGTGGCCGCGGCCCGCTCGGCGAGCTTCCGGGCCTTGGCGGGGTCCCGCTCCGCCACCTGCTCCGCCACCAGGTAGGCGCTCCAGGCCTCCATCCAGTCGGGGATCGGCACGCCCAGGGAGAGGATGCTCTCGAACAGGGCCGCGGCGTCCTCCGCCTGCGGACCCTGGATCTTGAGCTCCGGCCGTACGAGCCCGTAGGAGAGCGCGAGGTTGAACATCACGTCGGGGTTGTTGGGGAAGGCCTCCTGCCGCCGCCGGCCCGCCTCCTGCCCGGCGGCGCGCACCTGAGGGTCCGCGCTTTCGCCGAGGAGCCGGAGGAGGTCGTCGTCGCCGAGCGCCCGCAGGGCGGCCTGGCAGCAGTCGAGCGCCTGCCGCGCCAGGGCATCTCCCCTTGCCGCATCCCCACTCCAGCGGGCCACCGCCGCCCGGCCCAGCAGGTCGGCGCTGGAGAGCTCGCCACCTTCTGGAAGGAAGGCGCGGAGGAAGGCGTTCGCGATCGGATAGAGGAGGACGTTCGAGGCCCCGGATTGCGGCGAGCTCAACGCGTCGCTGTTGGCGAGCACGGCGAGGGTCAGCTTCCTCTCCGGCGCCTTGACCAGCATCCCCGAAAAGGCCCGCGGCCACCACGCCCCGTGCCAGACCACGCGCTCGCCCGCTACCTGCTGCGTAAACCACCCCAGCCCATAGGGGAGCGCCCCGCCGCGGGTCGAAACGGTCGGGCTGAAGGCGCGCTCCAAGCCCTCCGCGCGGAGGAGACGCCCGTCGTCCAGCGCCGCGCTGTACGCGGCGAGGTCGAGCACGGTCGAATGGAGGCCGGACGAGGAGTGGAGCCCCATGGGCGGAAACTCCGACCGCGCCTGCCGCCCGTCCTCCCAGACATATGGAGTCGCCATGGCCGGTAAGGCGGCGGCCTCCGCGGGGTCGTCGCCCTGGCCGCCGAAGGTGCTCGCGAGCCCGGCGGGCTGGAGCACGCCCTCGGCCAGGAGGCGGGGGAACGAGCCGCCCGTGGCCGACTCGACGACGTTGTCGAGCCAGTTGAACCGTTCGCTGTAGATGAAGCGGACACCCGGCTCGCCCTCCGACGTATGGGAGAGGACATGACGGATGCGCACGTCCGCCGGGACCTCCCACGTCACGTGCCGGGACACCGGGTCCTCCAGATCGAGCCGTCCCTGCTCCACGAGCTGGTGCATCAGGGTGGCGGTGAACGTCTTGGTGATCGAGCCGATCGGATAGAGGGTCTCGGGCGAGGCGGCCACCTGCCGTTCCACGTCGCTCCATCCGAAACCCTCGGCCAGAAGGATGCGGCCCTCGCGGGC
>JBKKAU010000845.1:0-25000 GCA_046714475.1 Thermoanaerobaculia bacterium | reverse complement strand
GTCGAACACCGGCTTGAGCTTGGCCAGAGCCTCCGCGGAAGAGTCGGCCCGGATGCCGTTGTCCTGCGTCACCGCCTTGTCGTAGCGCGGCGGCGGGAAGGCCGGAGCGATCTGGGCGGTCAGGCGGCCGTCGGCGGTCGCCGCGGCGGCCCGCTGGTGCGACAGGAGCGCGATCTCGTCCTGGGCACGGCGCGAGATGTCGTTCTCCTTGGCCATCTTCTCGGCCGATTCGCCCATGGTCAGACCGGTGGTGTACTCGGCGATGGCCGGCGCGACCGGCGCGAGGTCCGCCGGACGGAGCTTCCCGATGGCGCTCATGCGCTGCGGCAGGGTCTTGGCCTTGCTCAGCTCCATGAAGACGCGCGACGCCTTGCGCGAGAAGAGGATCGGCACGTTGGTCAGCGACTCGGCGCCGCCGGCGAGCACCACGTCGGCCTCGCCGGAGAGGATGGCGCCGGCGCCGAAGGTGATCGCCCGCGTCGACGAGGCGCAGGCGAGGTTCACCGTCACCCCCGGGATGTGCGCCGGCAGCGAGTTGCGCAGTACCACCTCGCGGCCGAGGTTGGGGGCGTGCAGGGCCGGGATGACGCAGCCGAAGACCGACAGGTCGATCGTCGCGGGGTCGATCCCGGTGCGCACGACCAGCTCCGCCGCGGCCACGCTGGCGAGGTCGACCACGTCCATGCTCTGCAGGTCGGTCCCCGACTTGACGAACGGCGTGCGGCAGCCGTCGATGATGGCGACCCGGCCGCGCGGTCCCTTGAGGTCGCGGCGCGCCGTGGTCGACACGGACGGCGGCTTGCCCGACGTCCAGACGGTATCGGCCCGCTCCGTCACCTCTTCCAGGGCGGAGGCCGTGTTGGCCGGCCGCAACGGCGGGGGCGGGGTGGGCTGCGGGGTCTGCAGGCTCTCGGACATGGGGGGCGTCCTCCTCTTCAGGGGTGGGTTATACCATGGGGCAAGTCACGGTGCGGCAAGGTCTGCCCGCGAGTCCTCACCCCCGGCCCATGGGCGCCAACTTTGGCCGGAGAGCCGGGCGGTGGTGCCTCCCCCCCTGGGCGGTGGGTGGTCGGGAGAGGGGGAGGTCAGGAGGGGGGTTCTCTTCCGGCGGCACCGGATGCCAGGGACTCCCAGAACAGCCCAGTCTTTGATTGTGGGAGCGGAATCGACCGCAGCACCAAGCATGCGGCAGAAGAAAGCCCCCCTCCTGACCTCCCCCGCTCCCTACCGCCCACCCACCCAGGGGGGGAGGCACCACCACCCCTCTCGAGGCAAAGTTCACGCGTATAGGGGACGGGGGGTGAGGGCCGGGGTAGGCGGAGCAACCAGGGGTATTGGCTCAAACCGACAGGGAGCCCACCCGCACCCCCCGCCCCGCCCAGAACTCCCCATCCTCCCGCCCCATCTCCCCCTCCCCCCGCACCAGGATCAGCCGCAGCCGGCCGAACGGGAGCCGGTGCCGGCGCTTCCACAGGAGCGGGACGGTGCCCTCCTCGAAGCGGCGCAGGGCGGCGATCTCCTCCACGGTGCCGTGGAAGAGCGTCGGGCGCGCCCAGGCCGTAGTGGCGACGCAGGAGGTGGGCGCGGGCTCGAGCAGCAGGGCGGCGCGGACATGCGTCGCCCAGGCCAGCAGAGCGCGCTCGTCGGGCTCGGCGAGCGGCCGGCAGGTGACCAGAATCTCCCGTCCTTCCGGCGGCGGCCCGGCTTTCCGTGCCTCGTGCTCCAATCGCTCGGCGGCGGCCCGGAGATCGTCCCGCGTCCGCTCCTCCCAGCCCGTGGAGCCCGCGACCAGCACCCCGCCGGCGGGCCGTGCCCTATCTAATAAGGAAGGAGAAGCTTCAGACGGACCGTCTCCCCAGGCGGGCAGCGGGACCCGCTCCACCCCGTCGAGGCCGAGGAGCGGCTCCCCCTCGGGCGCGGCCTGGACGCAATGCCCGTCGGGCAGGCTCTGCTCCGGAGACAGCGGCAGCGAGGTGAGGCCGGCGGCCTGGATCGCAAGGTCGAGGACGATGGCGGCGGGGCGGGGAGTATAGAGGAAGGCGACGCGGGTGCCGGCGGGGAGGGCGGCGAGGGGCTCGGCCCAGCGCGCCACCCGGGCGGCGATCTCTTTCCACGGGTGCCAGCGCCAGTCCCATCCCTCGGCCCGGAAGAGCCAGGGCTCCTCGGGGTGAGACCTTGCGTGGCGGAACAGAGAGGAAGGGAGGCTGTTCTCCCCCTCTCCCGGGGATAGGGGGGCCGGGAGATGGGAGAGGGGGCCGGGGGGTGAGGATTCTGCGGGCAGATCGGTTCCGTCAGGCCGCGGCCTTTTTCATCACGGAGGAGATCTTCTGCTCGATGACCGGCTTCATCATGCTCGCCGGCGGCTTCAGGCTGGCGCGGCCCACCAGCTTGCCCCCTTCGTAGACGATGGTGGCCTTGGCGCCCGGTCCGGAGAGGTGCATCACGTCCCCTTCCCAGTGCCACTTGAGCATCCCCCCGGGGAACTCCTGCTGCAACCCGGCGTCGAGCGCCGGCCGGATCTCTTCCATGGACGACTTGGCTGTCTCCACCTCGATGTTCAGCTCGCTCATGGGCGCGAACGCTACCATATCCAGGGAGTTTTCCTGCCGGGGCGGCGTGTTGTAACCCAAGGGAATCGGACCGATACGGTACACTCGATGATCATGCGTGACGGAGCTCGACGTTTTCTCGCCTTGGCCCTGGCCGTGTCGCTGTTTGCCCCGGCCGCGCGGCCGGCGGCGGCGCAGACCATCTCCAACCCCGACCTCTTCGGCAAGAGCCTGATGGCGGCGCGCGAGGCGGTCGAGCAGTATGGGCGCTACGACGAGGCGGCCGAGCTCGCGCGGATCAACCGGATCGGCTACCAGCTGGCGCAGGAATCCGAGTTCCGGAAGTACCCCTTCACCTTCGGCCTGGTCGACCTGCCGGTGCCCAACGCCTTCGCGCTGCCGGGCGGCCACATCTTCGTCACCCGCGGCATGCTCGAGCTGGGGCTCGACGACGACATGATGGCCGCCCTGCTCGGCCACGAGATCGCCCACGTCACCCTGGAGCACTACCTGCGCATGAAGCGCAAGGCGACCCTGCTGAACGTCCTCGGCAACCTCCTGGTTGTCGGCGTGATGGTCGGCGAGTCGCAGAACCGCGACCGCCGGGACGATCCGCGGGTGGGCTACGACCCGAACGGGCCCGGCAGCTCCGGCGGCGACCGCATCCAGGGGGCGGCGGCGGCGAGCCTCATCCTGAGCGAGCTGCTGCTGCGCAGCTACAGCCGCGAGAACGAGGACGAGTCCGACAAGGAGGGGCAGCGCCTCTCCGCCGCGGCCGGCTACGACCCGGACGGCGCCCGCCGGCTCTGGGTGCGGATGCAGGAGCGCCTGCCCCAGTTCAAGCAGTACGGCTATTGGCAGACGCACCCCTTCGCCGACGAGCGGACGAAGTCGGCGGAAGCGCGCAAGGGCACCTGGAAGGTGCAGCCCCAGAAGTCCGCGGACGAGTTCCGCCAGCGCACCCAGGCGGTCTTCACCAATTACATCGAGCGCAACAAGCCGCCCGAGGAGGACGTCGCCTTCCTCAGGACCGCCTCGCTCCACGCCTGGCCCAGGGGCAAGGTCGCCGAGGACGTCCGCGTCCAGGACCTCTACAAGCTGCGCGACCAGGAGCTGGCCAAGCCGCTCCTCTCCCGCGACTACGGCGCGGTGCTCAAGAGCTACCGCCAGGAGCTGCGGGAGGTGCGCACGCTCGACCCGGACAGCAAGCTGCCGACGGTCCTCGAAAGCGGGATCGCCGACCTGGAGACCAAGCGCAAGGAGCTGTACCCCCGCGCCGTCGACGTGCTCGGCGGCGGCGTCTATGAGACCTCGTTCCTGGTCGCCTTCCTGAGCAACTTCCCCGAGGCCCAGGAGGTTCCGGAGGTGGCGCTCGCCCTGGGCGACGCCTACAGCCGGCTCGGCAACCAGACCGAGGCGGTGACCCAGTACCTCGCCGCCTGGAAGACCGCGCCCAAAAGCCCCGAAGGCCAGCGCGCCCGCACCGGCCTCAAGGTGCTCGCGCCCAACCTCAAGGAGCTCTCCGCGCTCCAGCAGATGATCGACGAGGACTCCGACCCCGAGCTGCGGCAGGTCGCCAACGAGCGGCTCACCAAGATGGCAGGCACCTACGACGACCTCGTCAACGGCGCCGAATACCTGCGCCGCTTCCCCGACGGCCCCCACGCCGCGACCGTCGTCGACCGCCTGAACGCACTCGCCGACAACCTCTACGGCGAGGTGGTCCTCTACCAGGGCGTCGGCGACCCGGTCAAAGCCATGGAGCGGATCAACAAGATCCTCACCCACGCCCCCCTCTCCCCCGCCGCCGAGAAGCTGCGCGACCGCGCGCAGATCCCGACGGAACGGGCGGGGTAGGACGCGGCGGCGCCCACCGCGCATCGGGAGCCAAATCCCAAGTCCCGTCAGGGACGCCTTCCTAGCCTAGGGTGGAAACCCTGGGCGGGCCGCGCGGATCCGCGGCTGCGGCAGAGCGCCCAGGGTTTCCACCCTGGGCTAGAAAGAAGGACGCCCTCCGGGCTCCCACCCCCCATCCCCGGTGATTTCCCCAGTTCCAATCCGGTTCCATAGGAGTAAACTAGACCAAGTTGATCAAGAATGTCTCGGCAGAGCACATCTGGATCACTCTTCTTTGTATCGGCGGTCTCGCGCAGGAGGTTCGATGAGCGTATCCAGACCCGAAGTTGAGCCCACCTGGGAGCTCGTGCACAAGCGCAACTCTGTGGAGCGGCTCAAGCACGAGAAGGGCGGGCTGGACGTGATCCGCGATCTGCCGGCGATGATCGAGGCCGGTTACGAGGAGGTTCCGGAGGAGGACTTCGTGCGCATGCAGTGGTACGGGCTCTACCACGACAAGCCCAAGCTCGGCCACTTCATGATGCGGGTCAAGATCCCGGGCGGCGTCCTCTCCCCCGGGCAGCTGCGGGTGATCGGCGGGATCGCGGAGCGCTTCGGCCGCGGCCATGGCGAGCTGACCACGCGGCAGAACATCCAGATGCACTGGCTGGAGCTGCGCCACCTCCCCGAGGTGCTGAGCCTGCTGGCCGAAGGCGGGATGACCACGGTGGGCGCCTGCGGCGACAACGTGCGCAACATCACCGGCTGCCCGGTGGCCGGCCTCGACGCGGCCGAGATGTTCGACGCCCAGCAGGTGCTCTACGAGGCGTCGGACTTCTTCGTCAGCCACCGCGAGTACTCGGACCTGCCGCGCAAGCACAAGATCACGGTCTCGGCCTGCCCGCACCAGTGCAACGCGCCGGAGATCCACTGCATCGCCCTGATCGGCGCGTTGTCTCCCGGGGGAGACGGCCGTCCCGGCTTCGCGGTGCGGGTGGGCGGCGGCCTCTCGACCTGGCCTCGCCTGGCCGACGACCTCGGGGTCTGGGTGCCGCGCGAGGAATCGGTCGAGGTGCTGAAGGCGATCGTGGACGTCTGGCGCGAGGACTTGAAGTACCGCATGTCGCGCGCCAAGGCCCGCCTCAAGTTCATGGTGAACGACCTCGGGCCGGGGCCGTTCCGCGAGCGGGTCGAGGAGAAGCTGGGCCGCCGGCTCGCGGACGGCGCGGTGCCGACGCCGCCGGAGCAGGAGCACGACCACACCGGCGTCCATCCGCAGAAACAGGCGGGGCTCTTCTACGCCGGCTTCCCGGTCCACCTCGGTTTGATGAACAGCGCGGCCATGCTGGCGGTCGCCAACCTCGTCGAATCGTACGGCGGCGAGATCCGGCTGACCCGGCGCCAGAACTTCATCCTGAGCCACATCCCCGAGGACCGCGTCGAGAGCGTGGTCCAGGAGGTCGGCCGCCTCGGCTTCCCGCTCCAGGACGCCGGCCTGCGCGGCCTGAGCATCGCCTGTACGGGCGATCCGTTCTGCAACTACACGGTGGCCGAGACCAAGGGCAAACTCCAGGAGATCGTCGCGCACCTGGAGCGGACCTTCGGGCAGGCCGCCGCCGGGCTGCGCATCAACCTCGACGGCTGCCCGCACGCCTGCGCCCACCACTGGATCGGCGACATCGGCCTCCAGGGGACGACGCTGCGCGAGCGCGGCCCGGCCGGCGAGCGGCTGCACGGCTACGACCTGTTCCTGCGCGGCGGGCTGGCGCGCCACGCCGCCATCGGCCGGCCGGTGCTCAAGCGGGTGCCGGGCACCGAGGTCCATGTCGTCATCGAAAGGCTGTTCCGCGCCTGGCTGCAAGGCCGGCAGGACGGAGAGCCGATCCAGCAGTTCTTCACCCGCCATGGCGATGAAGAGCTGACCGCGATCGGGCTGGATCAGCCCGGTCAGGTTTGAACGTTCCCGTCGTACCGAGGAGAACCGGAATGGCTGAAAGAGCGATCGCGATCCAGGACGCCAGGGACCTTCTGGACGAATTCGAGGCCGGGCAGCTCGCCGTCGAATTCGACGTCACGACCCCGCAGGAGGTCCTCGAGTGGGCGCTCGAGCGCTGGCGCTCGAACATCGCGATCTGTACCAGCTTTCAGGCCGAAGGCATGGCGATCCTCGACATGGCGTGGCGGATCGACCCCAAGGTGCGCCTGTTCACCGTCGACACGGGCCGGATGCACCAGGAGACCTACGACGTGATGGAACAGGTCCGCGACCGCTACGGCATCGAGGTCGAGGTCTACTTCCCCGACGCGCGGCAGGTGGAGTCGATGGTGCTCAAGTACGGCCCCAACCTGTTCCAGAAGAAGGTCGAGGCGCGTCTGCTCTGCTGCAACGTGCGCAAGGTCGAGCCGATCCGCGGCGTGCTCGAAGGGCTCGACGCCTGGATCACCGGGCTGCGCCGCGAGCAGTGGGCGAGCCGCGCCAACATCCGCAAGATCGAGGTCGACCACGAGCACGGGGGCCTGGCCAAGATCAGCCCGCTCGCCGACTGGACCATCGGAGAGGTCTGGGACTACATCCGCGAGCACGACGTGCCGACCCACCCGCTCTACGCCCAGGGCTACACCAGCATCGGCTGCGCGCCCTGCACGCGCGCCACCAAGGAGGGCGAGGACCCGCGGGCCGGCCGCTGGTGGTGGGAGAAGAACGCCCCCAAAGAGTGCGGCATCCACTGCCCGATCGAGACCGGCGGCTTCGAGCACGTGCTCGAGGAGATCCTCCACAAGGGGGCGGTCGGCCCGCGCGAGGTGGTCAAGGGATGAGCGAGCCGGCCGCGCTCCCCGCTCCACTAGCGATCGACGCGGCCCAACAGGAGGTGCTGTCGCTGGAGGTCGGGACCCTCGCCGGCTCGCTCCGCGATCCGCAAGCCCGCGGCCGTTACGAAGAGCTGCGGCAGGCGGTCGAAGCCGGCGCCGTCCCCGAAGGGCTGACCGATCTCCTCGAAGCCCTCCTCGAGATGCTGCTCCAGACCGGACGGGCGCGCCGCATGCACGGCCCGCAGAGCGAGCAGTCCCTGCTCCGCCTCTTCCAGCAGACGCCGCGCGGCTCGGCCGCCCGCCGCGCCACCGAATCGGTCAACGAGGCGCTCCGCACCCTCAAGGGTCAGACCCTGGAGAGCATGCTCTTCACCGTCCAGGGCCCCGGGGTCTACCGCCTGGGTCTGCAGACGGACCGCTGCCGCATCACCCTGGAGATCGACCGGCACGGCCTCTCGGTGGAGAGCCTGGAGGTCTGAGCGTGGGCTACTACCCCGTCTACCTCGACCTCCGGGGCCGCTCCTGCGTGGTGATCGGCGGCGGGCACCTCGCCGAGGAGAAGGTGCGCGGTCTGCTGGACGCCGGCGCGGCGGTGACGGTGATCTCTCCAGAGGCCGGCGAGGAGATCCGCGAGGCTGCCGGGACCGGGCGGATCGCCTGGTTGCCGCGCGGCTATCAGCCGGGCGACCTCGCGGGGGCCACCCTGGCGTTCGTCGCCGGGCAGGACCCGGAGACGGTGGGCGCCGTCTGGCGGGAGGGCGCGGAGCGCGGCGTCCTGATCAACACCATCGACGACGTCCCTCATTGCGGCTTCATCGCGCCGTCCATCGTGCGGCGCGGCGACCTCACGGTGGCGATCTCCACCTCGGGGAAGGCCCCGGCGCTGGCGGTGCGTCTGCGCCAGCAGCTCGAAGGCATGCTCGGCGACGAGCACGCCCGCTTCCTGCAGATGGCCGGGACGATCCGCCAGCCGCTCGCCGAGCGCTGTCCGGACTTCGCGACCCGGCGCGAGCTCTGGTACCGGCTGGTCGACTCGGACGTGCTGGATCTCCTGCGCAGCGGCGACGAGGCGGCGGCCCGCGCCCGGTTCGGGGAGATCCTGGGGGTGGTGCCCGCGTGAGCGGCAAGGTCTACCTGGTCGGCGCCGGCCCGGGCGATCCGGAGCTGATGACCGTGCGCGGCCTGCGATGCCTGCAACGGGCGGACGTGGTGGTCTACGACCGCCTGGTGAACCCGGCGCTGCTCGACGAGGCGCCGGCCCGGGCGGAACGGGTCTTCGTCGGCAAGGCGCCGGCCGCCCACAGCTGCGCGCAGGAGGAGATCCACGCCATCCTGTTGCGCCACGCCCGGGCGGGCCGGACCGTGGTGCGCTTGAAAGGCGGCGACCCGTTCGTCTTCGGCCGCGGCGGCGAGGAGGCGCTCGCCTGCGTGGAGGCCGGCGTCGATTGGGAGGTCGTCCCCGGCGTCACCAGCGCGACCAGCGTGCCCGCCCTGGCCGGCATCCCGCTGACCCACCGGGCGGTCTCGGGCGCCTTCGCCGTGGTGACCGGTCACTGCATGGAAGGCGACCGCATCGACTGGGAAGCCCTGGCCCGTATCGACACGCTGGTCGTGCTGATGGGCGTCTCGCGCCTGCCGCTCATCACCGCCCATCTCCTCCGCCACGGCCGCGCGCCGGAGACCCCCGCCGCGGTCCTCGAAAAGGGCACGCTGCCGGACGAGCGCGTCCTCGTCGGCACCCTCGGCGGCATCGCCGAAGAGACCGCCCGCGCCCACATCGGCGCCCCCGCCATCCTGCTCATCGGCGAGGTGGTGCGGCTGCGGGAGGCGCTGGCCCCCGAGCTCGTGCTCGCCGCGGCGGCAGGCTAGCGGCCCTCCAGACACTGATCGACAATGGCCGCGACCGCGGCCTGGACCTCAGGATCCCGTCCGCGTGCCTGCCGCTGCAAGGGCTCGAGCTCCCGGTGCAGCGGAATGAGGCGGTTGCGCCAGAGCTTGACGACGACCAGGTACGGCTTCGAGACTCCAGCCACCCGCACCAGCCGATCGATGCGCGGCGTCTTGACCTTGTGCTGAGGGTTCGCGTGCTCCTGCCAGACCACCTCGATCCCCGGCGGCAGGACCGGGATGACGTTGTTCGTCACGAACTCGAACCAGCCCCGGCGGCGGGTCGCCACGAGGAACACACGGCCGCGGTGGGTGGCGTGCTCATAGAGGCGCCGGCCTACGAGATAGGGCACCCAGACCGGGGCGGTGAGGAGCGCCAACGAGAGGTACGCGGCAACGACGATGAGAGCGATCGGTACGATGACCCCGAAGGCCGCGGTGCTCCTGGCGAAGCTGCGGATGCTCTTGCCGCTCATTGCAGCATTGTACTCAGCGACCCCGGAGCGCACCGTGTCGCCATCCTGCTCAGCGCAAGACGGTTATCGAGAAGCCTGAAGGAATATACTTATAGAAGAAACGGGAGGGTCCATGGCCAAGCCCGTCCTCTACTCGGGAGACATTCACGGCGCGATCCTGCGCGGCGTCAACAAGGTCGCGGACGCCGCACGGTTGACGCTCGGCCCTCGCGGCTCCCACGGCTCCGATGCCGGGGAGGGCCTGGTCATCGTCAAGGGCGTCCAGCTCTCCGACCCGGTCGAGAGGATCGGGGCGCAGATGCTGCGCGAGGTGGCGACCCGGACCGCCCGGGTGGTCCGGGACGGCACCGCCACGGCGACCGTGCTGGCGCGCGCCATCTACCGCGAAGGCGCGAAAAGGGTCCGGGCCGGCGCCGACCCGCTGGAGGTCCGGCGCGGCATCCATAGGGGGGTCACAGCCGCGCTCGCGGCCCTGGACCGGATCGCGCGGCCGGTGAAAGGAGAGGACGTCGCCCGCGTCGCCACCCTTCTGGCGGGGCACGACGAGGAGATCGCGGGACCGCTCGTCCAGGCGATCCGCGGCGTCGGCGCCGAAGGCGCGATCACGATTGAAGAGGCCCGAGGCCCGGAGAGCCCGCAGAGCACGGTCGAGCTGGTGCGGCGCACGTCGTTCGACACCACCCTGTTGTCCTCATACTTCGCCGCCGATTCCGGACAGGTCGAGACGGTCCTCGAGCATCCCAAGGTCCTGGTCTGCGACCGGGAGCTCTGTACGGCAAAGGAGCTCCTGCCGGTCCTCAAGCGGGCCGCCCGCCAGGGCCGGCCGCTGCTCGTCGTCGCCCGGGACGTCAAGGACGAGGCGCTGTTCACCCTGGTCGCCAACCGGCTGCGCGGCGTCCTGGAGGTGGCCGCGGTCATGGCGCCGGGCTCCGGCGCCCGCCGGACGGCCGGCCTCAGGGACCTCGCCGCGCTGACCGGCGCGAAGGTCCTCTCCAGCCGCACCGGCCCGGTGCGCTGGGAGGATCTGGGCGAGGCGCGACGGGCCGTTCCGACCGAGCTCTACACCACGATCTTCACGGATGCCGGGGACGCCGAGCGCGACAAGGCCATGGACCGTCGTCTGCGGCAGATCCGCGGCAGGCTCGCCAAAGCGTCCTCTGCGGAGAAGTGGGCGCTGCAACAGCGCCTGACCCAGGTCGAGGGGACCCGCGTCGCCCTGGTCCAGGTGGGCGGCGCCGCGGCCGAGAGGGAGCGCAGACGGGCCCGCATCGAGACGGCGCTGGACACTACGCGGGCGGCGGTCCGGGACGGCATCGTCCCCGGCGGCGGCCTGGCGCTGCTGCGCGCCATCCCCGTCCTCGCGGACCTGCTCGCGGACGGAGAAACGCCCGGCGATGTCCAGGCCGGCATCGACGTCGTCCGCCGCGCTCTGGAAGAGCCCGCCCGCCGGATCGCCGAAAACGCCGGCCGGAAGGGCTCGGACACCGTCCGGCGCCTCCTCGCGACCGAAGGCAGCGTCGGCTACAACGCCGCCACCGGCCGCTATGAGGACCTGATCGCGGCCGGGATCGTCGATCCGCTCAAGGTGACCCGGACCGCGCTGCTCACCGCCGCCTCGATCGCGTCGGCGACGCTGACCGCCGAGGCCATGATCTCGGAGCGCAAGGTGCTCGCAGCGGCGGCGGACCGGGGGGCGGGCATCCCTGTCTACAGCGTGCCGGACGGGAGGATGGGCGGCAGCAGTTATATCGGCGGCGTCTTCCCCGAGCCGCCTTCCTCCACCCAGCCCAAGAAGCCCGTCTCGACATCGACCCCGCACCCCCAGCCACAGGCCAGATCCGAGGTCCGCGAGGCTCCCAACAAAGAGATCAATCTCTGGATCGACGAGCGGCAGGACGATCCTTCCGAGCCTCTCTATGTCGACAATCTCTACACGCTCAATATCAATGTCGGAGCTCTGGTCCAGGGCAACCTCGCCATGGGCCAGAATACCTCCGTACCGCTCGCGGACATCCCGCCGAAGGGCCTGAAGACGGCTTGGGTGATCAGTTCGGACAGCGTCGAGCTGAAGCCGGGCTCTCCTGGAGTCAAAGTGACCAGTGAGGTCGTCGGCTCCTCCGAGCGCTGGCATGCCAAGTTCCCTCTGCTCATCCCGCGCAAGGGAGACAGCCCCGTGGTACGGCTGCGCATCAAACCGCTGCGGAAAAAAAACGCGCGGATCCAGGTGCTGGTCTCCGCCCGTGGTGAGGCTTATCGCCAGTTCGAGATCACGCTCCACACCGAGAGCGGCAAGCCCCTGCCGAACAACCGTCCCGTGGCGATGACCCGCGAAATGGTCTACAAGCTGCCGGGCGAATTGGGTTTGAGGCCCGCGCGCGGTTGGGCCAGGCCGCCAGGCGCCGTAACGATCACCGTCATGAAAGGGGATTGCCATCTCTTGGGGAAAGCTCCCACCCAGAAGGGGCTCTGGGAGCCTGACGAGTCCATCCAATGGCCGCCGCCCAATGCCATGCTCGCAGAGCGGATCCAGCAGGTCCGCGCCTCTGCCGAGGCTTTTCGTGCGGAGTGGCAGCACTACCTCGACGATCTCCCCAAAGAAGATTTCGTCAGCCGTCTGCCCGTCGAGAAAAACTGGTTCAGCTCCTTAGGCCTCTCCCCAGGCCATCGAATCCCCAAAAGTTGGACCCAGCTGCCTGATCATGCTGACGAAGCCCACCGGCGCCTCTGGGAAAAGGTAGCCGTCAGCGAGGAGCTGCGCGCCCTCGCGTTCGATGGCTACGCCTTGTATCAGGCCCTGTTCCCCGCGGGCTCGGATTTGCGTTCCCGCCTCGATGGGCTCCGGCCCGGCGTCCGGATCAACATCAACTGGACTGACAGCGTCGGCCCGGCCTGGATCGCGCACGTGCCCTGGGGGTTGATGTACACCGAACCTGTCGGCGGCAATCCTCCCGACCCGTTGAAGTTCTGGGGCTTGCGCTACCGGATCGGGTATGTCCCCTACCAAGCCAAGTCGTCCGTAGGCGCTCTGGGCAGTCCCGAGAATGTCTACGCTGCCCACTGCCTGTATTGGGGGGAAGACCCCCCTGGTGAGGAGGCGCAGTGGCAGCGGACGACGGGAAAATACCTGCCCAAGCAGGTGAGCATCCCCGCCGGTGCCTCGGGCGCAGGGGCCAAGGAGCAGCTCCGCAAGCTCCTGGAGTCTCCCGATCCACGGCCGATGGCGATCCTCTACTTCTTTTGCCGCACCGCCCAGGGCAGCGGGCCCAATGACCTCGTCCTCCGTTTTGCGAACTCGACCCGCAAGGAAGACACCCTGGTCCGTACCGAGATGGGGCAGGAGGCCCTGCCCGAGCGGCCCTTTGTCTTCGCCAATGCCTGCGTCACCGCGGCGTCGGGGGACGTGTACATCGCCAATGAGCTCGAGCGCACGTTCATCAAGGACCGGGGGTGCCGGGCCTTTCTGGGGACGGAAACCAAGGTCCCGGTCGTGCTCGCCAGCCGTTTCGCCGCGGTGTTCTTTCATTTCTTCTACCGCCAGGTGGACCCTGCGTGGCCGGTCTCCGCCGGCGAGGCCGTCGCCCAGGCCCGCCTGTTCCTCTGGACGCACTACCGCAATCTCGGCGGCCTCTTCTACTGCCTGGTCAACAAGTACGACCTGTTTCTGGCCGATGAGCAGGAAGTCCTCAGCCTCGGCTCCTGAGCCGCCAGGACGGGGACGCTCTCAACCAACGCGAGCGGTTCCGGGTCTTTTATTCGTTGGATATGTATGACAACTCCTTGGGAGGGAGCTCCACGGAATGACACAGATACCTGCCTCCGGCAACCAGGACGCGGTCCTCCGGGGCGTCA
Source organism: Thermoanaerobaculia bacterium (assembly GCA_046714475.1). Classification (GTDB taxonomy): domain Bacteria; phylum Acidobacteriota; class Thermoanaerobaculia; order Multivoradales; family UBA5704; genus DASPJI01. The sequence continues at coordinate 11,592 of JBKKAU010000845.1, read as the reverse complement.
ACAAGCTCGCCGACACGGTCAAGGCGACCCTGGGCCCTAAGGGGCAGGGAGTCATTATCCAGACGGGGGTAGACGCGCCAACGGTCACCAAGGATGGCTTCATCGTCACCAAAAAGACCGTGCTCTCCGATCCGCAGGAGGACATGGGCGCGCTGATGGTGCGCGAGGTCGCCGGCAAGACCTGGGAGGTCGTCGGCGACGGCACCACCACCGCAAGCCTGCTCGCCAGGGCGATCTACCGGGAGGGGGCCAAGAGGGTCGCCGCCGGCGCCAATGCCGTGAAGGTCCAGCAGGGTATCAAGCTGGCGATCCAGGCTGCCGTCAAAGCGATCGACAAGCTCGCCAAACCGGTCCAGGGAGAGGATCTCGTCCATGTCGGCACCCTGGCGGCCGATGGCGACGAGGAGGTCGGTCGTCTCGTCGCCAAGGCCCTGGAGCACGCCGGCAAGAACGGAGTCATCCTTGTCAAGGAATCCGCAGGACTCGAAACCCGGCTCTGGATGCAAAAAGCCGAGCCCGTCAAAGGCGCCGTGATCTGGGTCGGCGGCGCGGACGAGGCGACACGGCAAGAGAAGAAGACGCGGGTTCAGCACGCCTTGAATGCCGCACGGGCTGCCGTCGCGGAGGGCGTCGTCCCAGGCGGAGGCGTGGCCCTGCTGCGTGCGGTGCGAGCGGTCGAAGGCATCCAGGCTCAGGGCGACATCGGGGTGGGCGTCCAGATCGTCCGCCGTGCTCTGGAGGAGCCGGCCCGTCAGATCGCTCTCAATGCCGGCAAGAAGGGCGCGGCCACGGTCCGCAAGCTCCTCGCCACATCGGGCGACACCGGCTACAACGCCAGGACTGACAAATTCGAAGACCTGATCGCCGCCGGCGTCATCGACCCGGCCAAGGTCACCAAGACCGCGTTGCTCAATGCCGCCTCCATTTTCAAGCCGCCGCTGAACGTGACAGGAATCTCCAAAGGCGCGCCCCGCGCGCCCCGCGAGTACCGCAGCTCCGGGCACACCTTCCACGTTAGAGACTCGGGAGGATCGGGCTTCCAATCGGTCTCAAAGTCCGAGTTGCCGACGAGGGGGCTTGCAGAGGAAACGGAAGGCAGTCCTCCCGAGGCCGCCTCACCGCTGGACTCCGGTGGTGAGTTGAAGGCGGCGGGACCAGGCGGGGACGGCGGAGATCCTCCCGAGAAGCAGATCAGCGTCTGGGTGAGCGAGCAGGAGAAGGAACCGGAAAGGCCGCTGCGCACGGATGAGATGGTGACGCTCAACTTCAAGGTCGGCCAGCCGGTGTCGGCGAGTCTCGTCGCCGGGCCCGCTACCCGCGTGCCCCTCGCGGACATCCCCGAGGAGGGGCTGCCGACGGAGTGGGTGATCAGCTCGAAGACCCTGCTGCTGGTTCCCGGAACACCCGGGACCGAGGTCAAGAGCGAGAGGGTCGGCGGCTCCATCCTGTGGCAGGCATCCTTTTCCCTGCTCATCCCGCGTGAGGGCGACAGCGGAGTGGCGCAGCTCAAGGCGCTTCCGCAATCCGCGGAAGGAGCGTGGCTCGACGTGCTGGTCTACGCCCGCGGCGTGCTCTACCGCCGGTTGGAGGTCGAGCTTCGCCTTGAACCCGGACCCCAACGGGCGGCGGCTCCGGCCCCTGTGGCGAGCATCCAGAGCCAGATGACTTATTACCTGCCGGGCGAGATCGGGCGCCAGCCCACGCAGGCATGGGCCCTGCCTCCAGGGCTGGGGCTGGGGATCAACGTGGGAAGGGACGAAACCCATTTCTCCGGCAAGGTCGTTACCCGAACAGGTCCCTGGGAGCCGAACCGTTGGGTCCAATGGCCGCCGCAAAAGGCCGAGTTGGCGGATCTGATTCTTCAGCTACGGCAGGCCGCCGAAGAGTTCCGGGAGGACTGTCAGTCTTACCTCGACGACATCCCTGCCGAAGATTTCGAGCGCCGGCTCCAGGATCTGAGCCAGACACCCGGAGACCTCCCTCGCGACTGGGACCGCCTGCCCGACATTGCCGACGAGTCCCACCGGCAGGCGTGGGAGGAGGTGGCCTTCAATCCCAAGCTGCGCAACCTGGCTTTTCAGGGGTATGCGCTCTATCAGGCGCTTTTCGAGATTCCGTTCCAGGAGCTTCCGGAGATCCGCTCCGGGCTGTCCGGAATGCTCCCCGGGTCCTACATCAACATCAACTGGCACAACACGATCGGCGAGACCTGGACCACTCATGTCCCCTGGGGCCTGCTGTACCAGGAAGAGCCCTCTCTGGAGCGGCCGATCGATCCGATGAAGTTCCTGGGGCTGCGATACAGGATCGGTTATGTCCCATACCATGCAACCATGCCTCATGGAGCCCTGGGAAGGCCTGATTCGGTCTGGGCCGCCCACTGCCTCTACTGGGGGACGAACGACTCGGCGGGGACGGAGGCGCAATGGCAGCGGGCGCGATGGAGCCGTTGGCCCAACCAGGTGATCGTTCCCATGGATCCGGCTGAGCGTGAAGCCAAGGCCGGGATCCGGCGCCTCCTCACCGCTCCCGAGAAAACGCCGATGGCGGTGCTCTACTTCTTCTGCCGCAGCGCAGAAGGGAGTGGCAAGAACGACCTGGTCCTCCGCTTCGGAAACTCCTCCAGGGAGGAGGACAACCTGCGGCAGCAGGATCTGGGACTCCAGAAGCTCGCCGATCGCCCCTTTGTCTTCGCCAACGCCTGCGCCACCGCGGCGGCGGACCCGTACATCGCCAACCGCCTGGAGCTCACGTTCATCAAAAACCGGGGTTGCCGGGCCTTCCTGGGAACCGAGACCAAGGTCCCGATCGTCCTGGCCAGCCGCTTCGCGGCGGTGTTTTTCCACTTCTTCTTCCGCCAGGTCGGCGGCGAGCCGGTGTCCGCCGGTGAGGCGGTCGCCCAGGCGCGTCTCTTTCTCTGGACGCACTACCGCAATCTCGGCGGCCTGTTCTACTGCCTGGTGAACAAGTACGGCTTGTACATGGCGGACGAGCAGGAGATCCAAGCACTCCCCTGACGGAGGGTCCCATGTCCGACGCGGTGATCGATGACTTCCTCAAGGCGCCTCTCGAAGAGCGGGCGCGGCTGGCGCTGGACGAGGGCACGGCGCCGGTGATCCGGACCTTCCTCGGCGGCCCGGCCTATGAGGAGTACGCGGAGATCGCGCGCCGCGTGCGGCGGGCGGCGGGCCAGGAGCACCTGGCCGGCGTGGACAAGAACCTGATCTTCATCCCCGGGGTCATGGGGAGCCAGCTCACCAGCGAAGAGCTGGGCGGCGTCTGGTGGATCGACGCCCGTACCCGGGAGCACCTCGACCACCTGCGGCTCAACCCCGACGGGACCGAAAGCGCCGACCCCAAGCACCAGGTCTCCCCCTTCACCACCGATCCCAGCTACGAGCCCTTCCGCGCCGCGGTCCTGGAGAGGGACGACTTCGGCCACGTGGTCTGCCCCTATGACTGGCGCATGTCGCTGGCGCGCAGCGCCTCCCGGCTGCGGGACCAGGTGCTCCAGCTCTTCGAAGGCAACGGCGGCAAGAAGGTCCACCTAGTGGCGCACAGCATGGGCGGCCTCCTGGTCCGGGCGACGCTCGCGGCTCATCCCGAGATCTGGAAGAAGCTCGGCCGGATCGTCTTCCTCGCCACGCCGCACTACGGCTCGCCCGCCATCGCCGGCTATCTCAAGAACCACTTCTGGGGGTGGGAGCTGATGGCCGTGCTGGGGCTCTACCTGAGCCGGCCGACCTTCCGCTCGCTCTGGGGCGTCCTCGAGCTGTTGCCGGCGCCGCGCGGCCTCTACCCAGGGACGAGGCCGAACGATCCGAACCCCTGGCAGCCGTCCGATCCCGACGATCCATACATCCATCCGTGCGCCAATTTCGACCTCTACAAGGCCGCGGACTGGAAGCTCGAGCTGAGCTCGGAGGAGAAGGCGAACCTGCAGCGGGTGCTCGACGGCGCCGCGGCGTTCCACCGCAAGCTCTACGACGCCCACCGCGCCCTGGACCAGGAGCTGCGGGACCATATGGCGGTCATCGCGGGCGTCGGGATCAAGACCCTGTTCCGCCTGGAGTACGAGAAAGGGTTCCTTGGGTTCTGGGAGAACATGAATAAGGTCACCGGCCGCATCCCGGGCAACCCGCACCGCGAGGGGGACGGCCGCGTGCCGGTGGCATCGGCGAAGCTGGAAGACCTCGGACAGGTGCGCTACGTCCGTGGCGAGCACGGCAAGGTGCCGGCGATCCCGGCGGTCTACGAGGACGCCTTCCGCTGGCTCAAAGGGCAGCCGATGCAGCTCCCCGTCACGCCGAAAGGCGCTCTGGGAGACCACCTCGCCGGGGACGACCTGAGGCCTCAAGCCCCGCACCTGGTCGGTGCCCTCCCCGAGAATCCGGAGGGAGAGGACCCCGGCTACTGGCGGGACGAGCCCTTCGGCGAAGACCAGATCGAGGCGCTCAAGGCGCGCCTCGCCGCGGGGGAGATGCCCGGCTTCAACCGTCTGCACATCCTGTAGCAACCTCCGGCGGCCGCCGATCCGCCCCTCCGCCGCCGTGCTATCCTGTCGTCCTGGAGAAGGACCACGGGGCCTCAACCCCCTTCCCTTTGTCGGCTATGCGACATAAAGTGCTGCCGAACAACGACTCCGAAAGGGAACACGCCATGAGCCAGCCTGCCGCTGCGGCGCTCGCGCCTCTGCCCTTAGAGCTCGTCTACGAGGACGGGGTGCCCGTGGAAAACTGGCTGCACGTTGCCCAGATGCAACTCATGCCCCCTCTGGTCGACCGGCTCATGATGGAGCACGGGCGGAACGACTACTTCATCGGCGCCAACATGTTCGTCTACTACTCCATCGAGCAGGCGCGGGAGGTGGCGGACGAGGTGAACAACGGCGGGGAGGAGCGGGCCTTCCGCGGCCCGGACATCTTCTGGGTGGGCGGCGTCGAAAGCAGCCGCAAAAGGCCAGCCTGGATCTCCTGGGAGGAGGATGGGCGTCTGCCGGACGTCATCATCGAGCTGCTGTCGCCTTCCACGATGCGGAAGGACCGCACGGAGAAAAAGGACCTCTACGCCCAGAGGTTCCGCACCGCCGAGTACTTCATGTACGAGACCGACAAGCTGCTGTTCGAGGGATTCCGCCTTGCGGGCCGGACCTACAAATCGATCCCGCCCGACGGGAACGGCCGGCTCTGGAGCGAACAGCTCGGAGCCTATCTGGGTCTCTGGCACGGCACCTGGCGGCTCATGGAGGCTGACTGGATAAGGCTGTTCCGTGCCGATGGCAGCTTGGTCCCGACGATGGAAGAACAGGTCGAAGCGGAGCGCCAGCGGGCCGAGGCCGCGGAGGCCGAGCTGGCTCGTCTGCGAGCACTGCTCGAAGGACGCTCTCAGGGCTCCTGAGGCTAGTGCCTCGTCACAGTCCGAGTGACGGATAGCGTTTCATGTAGGGGCGGCCCTTGTGGCCGCCCTCCGAAGGGCACCCACAAGGGGCGCCCCTACGGAGGGATGATCCATCCTTTTCGACGTGACAGGGTACTAGGCTGCCATGTTGGAGCCTCAGTTCCCCGGCTTCTGAAGGCGTCGGATTTCGGCGCGCAGCTGTTCCAGCTCGGCTTCCGCCGCTTTTCGGGCGTCCTCTGCCTGGGCCACTCTTTCTGCCGCCGCCTTGCGCACTTGCTCGGTCGTCTGGTGGGCTTGCTCGACTGAGCGCTGGGCTTGCTCGACCGAGCGCTGGGCTTGCTCCACCTCCTCATGGGAGCTGAGGAGCCGCTTCCCGGTCCTGGTATCGAACACCAGAACCCGATCGCCCGCCTCGGAGATCCCGAGCAGCAGGTGCGTGGTCTCGGAGAGCAGGAATCCTTGCGCATCGGGCTCGATCGGCCGGTACCGTCCATCCGAGCTCAGCCGGTACCCCTTGAACCGGAACCGGTGACCCGTAGCCCGGCGGGGCAGATCCAGGAGCAGGTACTCGGGGATGCCGACCCGCTGGTAGAGAGCCACCTTGTCGACCTCGTCCGTGTGCCGGATTCTGGCATCGAAAGGAGAGACGACCTCGATCACCAGACAGGGGACGACGCCCTGCTCCATGACACTGAAGCTGGACAGGTCGTCCGGGTCCGGATTCCGGGCGCCGCGGACGATGGATATGTCCGGAGCCGGGCCGGGAAGCCCGGGGCCGAGCAGGTGCTTCATGTCGGACAGCACCATGACGTCCTCCTCGGGCTGGAAGTGGCGGTCCAGCAGCTCGTAGAGAGACATCACGGTGCGGATGTGAAGCCCACCTTGAACCATCTTGTCCTCGAGCTGCGGGTCGAGGAAATCCTCCGGTGTCAGAGGGATTTCCAGGAGCTCGAGGCTGCCGTCGGGGCGCTCGACCCAGCGCTGGAGAAGGACGACGGACGGCCCTGTGTCCGGTTCCCGGTGCTCCCCGCGTGAGGTCTTCCTGGCGGGCTCGGCCATGGCTCCGAGTATAGGAAGTCTTCCGATGCTCGTCAAAAGATATCGTGCAGGCACGACAGGAGACAAGACCCGGCGCGGCAGGGCGCGACGAGGCCCGCTAGCGGTCGCACCGAGCGGCATGCTTCCTGCAACTATGGCCCTGGGCGTATAAGTGTCCAGGCGGCAGGTCGTAAGGTCCGGAGGTTTTCCAAGAACATGAGAGCGTTTCACTGGTCGATCCTCGGGCTCATGATCTGGGTCTTCCTGGGTGGAGCTGCTCGTTCTTACGCCCAGGGTTGTCAAACCTTCTCCGGGCTGACCTACGCGACCTATGTGGATGGCGGCGGACAGACCCAGCCGCTCCAGCTGGAGCTCCTGGTCCCCTCGGGAGCCTCCTCCCCCATCCCGCTGGTGATCTGGATCCATGGCGGCGGGTGGACGACCGGCGGCCGGACGCCCATCCCGGCCGGGGTCTCCGCCCTCTGCTCCCGGGGCTATGCGGTGGCGAGCATCGATTATCGGCTGGCGTTGACTGCTTCGACCCGCTGGCCGGCGCAGATCCAGGACAGCAAGGCCGCCGTGCGCTGGCTGCGGGCCAACGCCGCCGCCTACAACCTCGACCCTGATCGCTTCGCCGTCTGGGGTCCCTCGGCCGGCGGACAGCTCGCGGCCATGGTGGGGACCGCCGCGGACGTCTCGACGTTCCGTCTCGGCAACGTCACCGTCGACCTTCAGGGCACGGTCGGCGGCAACCTCGACGTGTCGAGCCGGGTGCAGGCGGTCGTCGCCTGGTACGCCCCGGTCGTCTTCCTCCAGATGCGGTTCTTCCCGGGCACGACCGACCACGATGCCGCGAATTCCCCCGAGAGCCGGCTGCTCGGCGGCCTCATCCAGGACAACCCCCTTCTCGTCGCCACCGCCGACCCGCTCACCTTCGCGACGCCGGACGACCCGCCGTTCCTCCTCATGCACGGCACGCTGGACGACCTCGTCCCGTTCCATCAGAGCGAGTTGCTGGCGGCCGGCCTGCGCGCCCGCGGCGTGCGGACCACGTTCGTGCCGGTGGCCAACGCCATCCACGGCGGATCGCTCTTCAACTCCGCGTCGGTCAACCAGACGGTCTACGACTTCCTCGACCAGGCGCTGCTGACCACTGTCCCGACCGTGAGCGTCGAGGCGGCGGATGCCAACGCGGCGGAGGCGGGATCGAGCCCGGGGACCTTCAGGATCTCGCGGACCGGCGGCACCGCCGCGCCTCTCGAGGTCCGCTGGGCCCTGGGCGGCACCGCCCGGCCGTCCATCGACTACGCCACTCCCTTCAAAGCGACGATCCCCGCCGGGGCCTCCTCGGTGAACGTCCAGGTCGTTCCCAGCAACGATCTGCTCGTGGAGGGGGACGAATCGGTCCTGCTGGCTCTGGCGAACGACCCGGCCTGGCGGATCGACGCTGCGGCGGCCTCGGCGGCCGTCACTCTCGCCGACAACGACAGCGGCGCCGGGCTCCCCCAGGTGAGCCTCTCGGCGACCGACCCGACCGCCGCCGAGACCGGAGCGGACGGCGGCACCTTCACCGTCTCGCTCAGCGGCGCGGCCGCGACCGATCTGACCGTGCGCTACACCTTCTCCGGCACGGCGCGGAACAGCGTCGACTACGCCGCGCTCCCGGGAGCGGTGACCGTACCGGCCGGCGAGCTGACGGCGACGATCACCCTTTTGCCGGTGGACGACGCCCTGCTGGAGAGCACGGAGACGGTGATCCTCACCCTGGAGCCGTCCCCGCTCCATGGGATCGCCGCCCCGGCCGCGGGCGTCCGCATCGCCGATACGGACTTCGACCCGGCGCTGCCGATCGTCTCGGTCATGGCGATCGACCCCACGGCCTCCGAACCGGGGTCCAACACCGGCGCCTTCCAGGTGACGCGCACCGGCGGCACGGGCTCGACGCTGATCGTCGACCTGGTCCTGGGAGGGGAGGCGAAGGAGGGGCCGGACTTCACCAGTGTGCCCAACGCCGTCCTGTTCGACGTGGGGGTCAGCCGGCTGAGCGTCAACCTCACCCCGACGAGCGATACGCAGTTCGAGGGAGCGGAGACGGCGACGCTGTCCGTGGGAGCCGACGACGCGATCCAACTCGGCCCCCAGGGCGCCAGGGTGACGATCGCCGACGACGAGATCCCGGGGACCGCGGGCTTCTACCCGCTCCCCCCCTGCCGCTTGGTCGATACTCGCGCCCTCTTCGGCCCCACGGGAGCCCCCTCGATCTCCTGCGACGGCTCCCTCCGCGTCTTCGAGATCAGCGGCGCCTGCGGCGTCGCGCCCGACGCCACCGCGGTGTCGCTCAACGTGACCGCCGTCAACCCGACGGTGAACGGTTACCTGACCCTGTTCGAGACGGGCGGCGTCCCGGTCACCTCGACGCTGAACGTCCGCGCCGGCCAGACCCGCGCCAACAGCGCCATCGTGCCGCTCACCAACGCCCCCCGCACGCTGGCCCTCCTCTGCGGCGGCGCCAGTCCGGGCACGGTGGATGTGATCCTGGACGTAAACGGATACTTCAAGTAGATCTCCCCTGAAAGTCCCGCCTGAAGGCGCTCGCCGCACTGGACATTCGGGTAACGGCCGAGTGACAGCCAGGTAACGGCCAGGTGGCAGTCGGGCTCGTTTGCCCGAGCCCCATGCACCTACTGAAGCGTACCGAGCCGAATATCCAAAGAGCTCTACAGTAAGGACTTACTGATGAATGACACCCTCTCCAGGCTCGCGGATGACCTGTCCCCCAAGCAGCGCAGGCTCCTGGATTTGATGCTGAAGAACAAGGAGAGGGCGGGCGAGGCCGATCGCAAGGAGTCGATCCCGAAGCGAAGCCCCGCGGATCCTCTCGTCCTCTCTTTCGCCCAGCAGCGGCTCTGGTTCATCGAGCAGTTCCAGCCTGGGACGGCCGCCTACAACATCCCCTCGGGCGTGCGCCTGCGCGGCCCGCTCGACGCCGGCCTCTTCCAGGAGAGCCTGCGCGCCACCGTCCGCCGGCACGAGGCGCTGCGCACCACCTTCGTACTCGTCGGGGCCCAGCCGCTCCAGGTCATCGCCCCGCGTCTCGACGTCACGCTGCCGGTCGTCGACCTCCGGGCTCTGCCGGCGCCGCGACGGGAGGCGGCGGGCCAGCGCGTCGTCAACGGCCTCGCCCGCCGGTCGTTCGACATGGCCGCGGCCCCGCCGTGGCGCGCGGTCCTGGTGCGCCTCGCGGCCGACGACCACATCTTCCTCGCGGTCATGCACCATGCCCTGTCGGACACCTGGACCACGGGCGTGTTCTTCCGGGAGATGGTCGGCCACTACAAGGCGTTCGCCGAGGGCAGGGCCTCCTCGCTCCGTGAGCTGCCGGTCCAGTACGCCGACTACGCCGTCTGGCAGCGCCGCTCGCTGGAGGGCGGCGAGCTCAAACGCCAGCTCGAGTACTGGAAGAGGAAGTTCGAGGGGGCGCCGCCGCTGCTCGAGCTGCCGACCGACCGGCCGCGGCCGGCCGTCCAGTCGTTCCGTGGCGGGCGCGTCAAGCTGGTGCTGCCCAACACGCTGACCGACCGGCTCAAGACCTTGAGCGGCGAGCGCGACGCCACCTTCTTCATGACGCTGATGGCCGGGTTCCAGACACTCCTCTTTCGCTACTCGGGGCAGGAGGACGTCCTGGTCGGCACGCCGGTGGCCAACCGCGACCGCGTCGAGCTCGAAAACCTCCTCGGCCTGTTCGTCAACACCCTGGTGCTGCGCACCCGGTTCGACGGCGCGCCCTCCTTCGAGGCGCTGCTCGCCCAGGTGCGTGAGACCACGCTGGAGGCGCTCTCGAACCACGACGTGCCGTTCGAGCGCGTCGTCGACGAGCTGAGCCTGGAGCGCGACACCAGCCGCAACCCGCTGTTCCAGGTCATCTTCGCGTTCCAGAACGTGCCGATCCCCAAGCTCGTGGCCGAAGGCCTGACGCTGGAGCGCTACGAGTTCCACGAGACGACGGCCCGGCTCGACATCGAGCTGGACCTCCAGGAGATGCCCTTCGGCTTCGTCGGCTGGATCGGCTACAACGCCGACCTGTTCGACGGCGCCACGGTGGAGCGCATGGCCCGCTGCTTCCACCGGCTGTTCGAGAGCGCGGCCGACGACGTGGCGTGGAGCGTGGCCGAGATGCCGCTCCTCGGCGAAGGCGAGCGCCACCAGCTCCTGCTCGCCTGGAACGACACCGGGATGGACCGGCCGGCGCGGCCTCTGGTCCACGAGATGTTCGCCGCGCACGCCCGGCAACGGCCGGAGGCGACGGCCATCGCCACGCGGGAGAGGCGCCTGACCTACGGCGAGGTCGAAGCGAAAGCCAACCGCCTCGCCCACCACCTGCGCGGGCTCGGCGTCGGTCCGGAGGTGCTGGTGGCGGTCTGCATGGACCGCACGACCCCCGAACGGGCCGTGGCCATCGTCGCGGTCCTCAAGGCGGGCGGCGCCTATGTGCCCCTCGACCCCGCCTATCCGGCGGAGCGCCTCGGCTTCCTCCTCGAAGACGCGCAGGCGGCGGTTTTGCTGACCAAGCGGCGGATCGCCGAAGCCCTGCCGGACACCGGCGCCGCCGTGCTCTGCCTCGACGGCGGCTGGGATGGGATCCAGGGCGACGAGACGGCCCCGCCCGAGAGCGGCGTCACGCCCGAGAACCTGTCCTACGTGGTCTATACCTCGGGCTCGACGGGACGGCCCAAGGGGGTCCAGATCCCGCACGCCGGACTGCTCAACCTGGTGCGCTGGCACCAGGACCTCTATGGCGTGGCGCCCGGCGACCGCGGCACGCAGGTGGCGAGCCCGGCCTTCGACGCCGCGGTCTGGGAGCTGTGGCCCCATCTGGCCGGGGGCGCGAGCCTCCACGTGCCCGACGAGGAGACCCGCCTCTCCGCGGCGGGCATGATACGCTGGTGGGCTGACGAGGGGATCACCCTCGCCTACCTCATGACCCCACTCGCCGAAGGGGTGCTCGAGCAGCCGGCGCCGCGCGAGCTCGACCTGCGGGTGCGGGCGCTGATCATCGGCGGCGACCGCCTCCACCGCCGGCCGGCCGCCGGGACGCCTTTCCGGCTGATGAACCACTACGGGCCGGCCGAGTACAGCGTCACCGCCACGGTCGTGGAG
>JBKKAU010000844.1:0-16372 GCA_046714475.1 Thermoanaerobaculia bacterium | reverse complement strand
GCCAGCCGCGCATCTTCTTCTCCATGGCGCGCGACGGCCTGCTCCCGAGCTGGGCGGCCAGGGTCCACCCGAAATACCGCACGCCGCACATCACGACCTGGCTGACCGGGATCGCGGTCGCCCTCTTCGCCGGGGTCGCGAACATCAACGAAGTGGTCGACCTGACCAACATCGGCACGCTCTTCGCGTTCTTCCTGGTGTGCATCGGCGTCACCGTAATGCGCTACAAGGATCCGGACCGGCCGCGCGGCTTCCGCGTACCGTTCGGCGCCTGGCTCCTGCCGATGATGGGCGCCGCGTCGTGCGTCTTCCTGATGTTCTGGCTGCCGCCCGCCTCGTGGTGGCGGTTCATCGGCTGGCTGGTGCTCGGCATGGCGGTCTATTTCGCCTATGGCTACAACCACAGCACGGTGGGGAGGGAGGCCGGGCGGTCCCCCCGGGCGGTGCCCGCGCAGCGGCTGGCGGGCCTCGGGTTCCTCCTCGCCGGCATCGGCCTGTTCGTCATCCCGCACGACGCCGGTCTCCCCCGGCTCCTGCAGGAGGCGGCCACGGCGGCCGATCCCGACCACGCGCGCGCCTTGTGGGGGCTCCTCATGATCGTGGCAGGCTTCGCGGCCGGCCTCGGCGGAATGTGGGCTCTCGGGCGCGGGGAACGGCGCGAGGCGTGAGCACAGGGAGGAGACCGCCATGAGCCTGGCCCTGATCGCCCTGGCCTTCGTGGTCCTGCTCACCGCCGCCTACCGCCTCTACGGTGGCTGGGTGGCGCGGCAGTTCTCCCTGGACGACAGCCGGGTCACGCCGGCGCATCTGCGCAACGACGGGGTCGACTTCGTGCCGACCCGTCCTTTCTATCTGTTCGCCCAGCACTTCTCGGCGATCGCCGCGGCCGGGCCGATCGCCGGGCCGATCATCGCCTGCCAGGCGTTCGGCTGGCTCCCCTGCCTGCTCTGGATCTCCCTCGGCGTGGTGCTGATCGGCGCCGTCCACGACTTCTCCAGCCTGACCGCCTCGGTGCGCCACGGCGCCAGCTCGATCGCCGAGATCGCCGGCGAGCACCTGGGGCGCAAGGCCGGGATCGCCATGATGGCCTTCATCTGGATCGCCCTGGTCTATGTCATCGTCGCCTTTGTCGACATCACGGCGCGCAGCTTCGTGGTCGGCACCGAGGAGCTGCAGGCCGGGCGGGTGGGGTTCCACCCCGGCGGCGCGGTGGCGGCGGCGAGCATCCTCTATCTGTTGCTGGCGGTCGTCATGGGGTTCGTCCAGCGGCTCTGGAAGCCGCCGCTCTGGCTGATGACGGCGGTTTTCGTGCCGGCGGCGTTCGCCTCGGCCTGGGTGGGGACGCGGATCTCCACCGTCTTCCTGCTCGACGTCAAGGTCTGGAGCCTGCTGATCCTGGCCTACTGCTTCATCGCCTCGCTGGTGCCGGTCTGGGCGCTGCTCCAGCCGCGCGGCTACCTCGGCGGCTTCATCCTCTACGCGGCGCTGGCGCTCGGCGTGATCGGCATCTTCTTCGGCGGCTACACGATCCAACAGGAGGCGTTCAAGAGCTGGGACGTCGGCGGCATGTCCGGCACGCTCTTCCCCTTCCTTTTCGTAACCATCGCCTGCGGCGCCTGCTCGGGTTTCCACGGCCTGGTCTGCTCCGGCACCACCTCCAAGCAGGTGGACCGCGAGTCGCACCTGCAGCCGGTTGGCTACGGCGCCATGCTCGCCGAAGGGTTCGTGGCGCTGATCGCCCTGGTGACGGTGATGATCGCGGCGCCGGCGGCGCTCAAGGGGCTCGCCCCGGGCACGGTCTACGGCAACGGCATCGGCGAGTTCCTCACCCTGCTGATCGGCCGCGAGAACCTCCCCTTCGCCGTGACCTTCGGCGCCATGGCCTTCTCGACCTTCGTCTTTGACACCATCGACGTCTCGACGCGGCTGGGCCGCTACATCCTGCAGGAGGTCTTCGGCTGGCCGGGCCGCGTCGGAGCGATCGCCGCCACCTTGCTGACGGTGGTGGCGCCGATGGCGCTGCTGCTCTTCGCCGGCGAGGGGATGTGGGCCAAGTTCTGGACGCTGTTCGGCGCCTCGAACCAGCTCCTGGCGGCGCTGACGCTGCTGTCGGTCACCGTCTGGCTCTACCAGGCCCGGCGGCGGATCGCCTTCACGCTGCTGCCGATGATCTTCGTGCTGACCATCACCCTCTGGGCGCTCGGCAAGCTGGCCTACGCCAACCTGCTGGCTTCCCAGGGGATGGACGTCGAGTTGCTCAACGGCCTCGCCTCGGTGCTGCTGATCCTGCTGGCGCTCTACCTCGCGGTCACGGCGTTGCTCAAGCTGCGCGCCGAGCGGCGGCGGGGGAGCGGCGTGCCGGTCGAGGCTTGACCGGCGCGGCAGTGAGCCTTTACAGTCCCCCTGACGGTGGGGAGTAGCCTGCCCGGGGTGTTCCCGGGTCCGGCCGGTCGTCAATACGGGGTCTGAACAGGCCCCCGGCCGCCCGGAGCTTCCGACGCTTCGGCGAGACCACCACGACACGAACGTGCCGTGGGGTCTCGCTTTTTGCGTCCCACGGCCTATCTCGAGGAGATAGGCCAATGCCTGAAACCTCCCTTTGGCTCTGGGCCGGGTTCAACCTCTTCATCCTGGCCATGCTCGCCCTCGACCTGGGCGTCTTCCACCGCAAGTCCCACGAGGTCTCGTTCAAGGAGGCCATCGCCTGGAGCGCCGTCTGGGTGACGCTCGCCCTGCTCTTCAACGCCGGCCTCTACTTCTTCCGCGGCCCCGACCCGGCGGTCGAGTTCCTCACCGGCTACCTGATCGAGAAGTCGCTGTCGGTCGACAACATCTTCGTCATCGCCCTGATCTTCTCCTACTTTGCGGTGCCTCCTGCCTACCAGCACCGGGTGCTGTTCTGGGGCATCCTCGGCGCCCTGGTGATGGGCGGCCTTCATCCTGGCGGGCGCGGCGCTGCTGTCGGCCTTCCACTGGATCATCTACCTCTTCGGCGCCTTCCTGCTCTTCACCGGGGTCAAGATGGCGCTGATGCGCGACACCGGGATCCACCCCGAGCAGAACCCGGTGATCCGCCTGGTGCGCCGGTTGATGCCGGTGACCTCGTCCTACGAGGGCGACCACTTCTTCACGCGGCAGAGCGGGCGCTGGGCGGCGACGCCGCTCTTCCTGGTGCTGGTGCTGATCGAGACCACGGACCTGGTCTTCGCGGTCGACTCGATCCCGGCGATCTTCGCGGTGACCCGCGACCCGTTCATCGTCTACACCTCGAACGTCTTCGCCATCCTCGGGCTGCGCTCGCTCTACTTCCTGCTCGCCGGGGTGATGGGCAAGTTCCGTTATCTGAAGCTCGGCCTCTCGGCCGTGCTGGTCTTCGTCGGCGTCAAGATGGTGCTGGTCGACCTGTACAAGATCCCGTCGCCCGTCAGCCTCGCGGTGATCGCCACGCTGCTGACCGTCTCGGTCGTGGCCTCGCTGGTCAAGAGCCGGCGGGAGGAGGTCACAACGTAGAGAGGAGCTTCCTGGCGCAGTCGAGGATGCCGAAAAACCGGGCCATCCGCCTCACGTGCCCGGCCTCGATTTCAGGGTTCTTGCGGGCGCCATGCTTGCCCAGCGGCAGGCCGCGGTAGATCTTGCCGCCGTACCTGACCCAGTTGTGATGCTCTTTGGCCTCGACGACCGCGCCGGGGGCGCATTCGTCGAGCATTCTCTGGATGTCTTTGAATCGGACGAGGCCGGTCCGCGTCATTCAGGAGCGCTCAGGCGGCGAGAGCTGCGTCGTCCACTTTGTTGTTGGATGCCTTGGGCTGATCGACCTGCTCCACCGAGATGCCGAGCGGGGACTCAGCCGGCTTCTTCTCCAACCAATCGGCGGTGATCAGCCCCGCCCGCACCTGCTCGACGGCCTCTTTCCACTCCGCCTCCGCCGTCTCGTTGGTCTCGGCGAAGAAGCGTTCGGCCTCCAGCCGGAACTCTTCGAAGGTCCGCGTACCGGTCGCGATGTCGAACAGGATGGTGCGGAGCTCCTCGCAGAGCTGGGCCAGGGCCTCGCCCGTGGTGGCTCCATGAGCGGCGAAGCCTCCCGGGTTGACCCCTTCCACCCAGAACTCGCCGTCCTCGTCCACCAGCAGGGCGCGGCCGTGGACGACCACGCGCGCCACGAACCCGTTCCCTTCGACCAGCTCGCGACGGCCGAACAGCAGTGGAAATCGTGTCATCGTGTAACCTCCAGACTCCGGCGACACGCCTATTCTATACAAATGTCGTTCAAACCTCGCTCGGCCGCTCCGCCAGGGCGCGGAGCTGGAGGGCGGCAAGGAGCAGGGCGCCCATCGTGATCGCCACGTCGGCGAGGTTGAAGATGCCGGTGCGGACCGGGCCGACCCCCAGGCTCAGAAAGTCCACCACGGTGCCGTCCAGGACGATGCGGTCGACCAGGTTGCCGGCGCCGCCGCCGGCGACCAGCGACAATCCCAGGAGCTGGCCCGGCGTGACCTGGTCGCGCAGGGCCAGGACCACCATCGCCACCAGGATGCCGCTGGTGAGGACCACGAAGAGGAGGAAGCGGGCCTCCTCCGGCAGGCCCGCGCCGATGCTCAGGAACGCCCCCTGGTTCTCCGCGTACTCCAGACGCACCAGGCCGTTGAGCAGCAGGACCGGGTCCGAGGCGGCAAGCGACTGCCGCGCCATCGTCTTGGCCACCTGGTCGCAGCCGACGCAGGAGATCAGGATGAGGAAGAAGACGGCGGATCGAAGAGGATGGCTCACCGTTGTGAATACTACATGTACTGCTTTGGAAAGGCGATTGCCGGCGGTCAGCCGAAGCGGCCGGTGATGTAGTCCTCCGTCTGCTTCTTCGACGGGTTGATGAAGATCTTCTCAGTGCTGCCGTACTCGATCAGCTCGCCCAGGTAGAGGAAGGCCGTGTAGTCCGAGACGCGCGAGGCCTGCTGCATGTTGTGGGTGACGATGACCTGCGTGTACTGGGTCTTCAGATCCTGCATCAGCTCCTCGATGCGCGCCGTGGCGATCGGGTCGAGCGCCGAGCAGGGCTCGTCGAGCAGGATCACCTCCGGCTCGACGGCGATGGCGCGGGCGATGCAGAGGCGCTGCTGCTGGCCGCCGGACATGCCGAGGGCGCTCTCGTCCAGCCGGTCCTTGACCTCGTCCCAGAGCGCCGCGCCGCGCAGGCTGCGTTCGACGATCTCGTCGAGGTCGCGCTTCTTGTTGATCCCCTGGATGCGGCAGCCGTAGGCGACGTTCTCGTAGATCGACTTGGGGAACGGGTTCGACTTCTGGAACACCATGCCGATCCGCTTGCGCAGCGCGTTGATGTCCAGCTTCGGATCGTAGATGCTGCCGTCCTCGAAGCGGATGTCCCCCTCTTTCCGCGCGCCGTCGATCAGGTCGTTCAGCCGGTTGATACAGCGCAGCAGGGTCGACTTGCCGCAGCCGGACGGGCCGATGAAGGCGGTGATCCGCTTCTCCGGGACCTTCAGAGAGATGTCGTCGAGCGCCTTTTTCTCGCCGTACCAGAACGACAGCCTGTCGATGGTGAGGATCGGGTCCTGGATCCCCGGGTCGAGGGCCGGGTCCCGCTCGGGCGAGGCCTGGGGACGGGGAGGCGCGCTTTGGACGTCGGGCATCGTCGGGTCTCTCCAGTGGGGTTATACCGCGCTGCCGGCGTACTTGCGGCGCAGGTGGTTGCGCAGCGAGATGGCGAGCAGGTTCATCACCGTCACCACCAGGATGAGCAGCAGGGCGGTGGCGAAGACGATGGGGGTCGTGGCCTCGACGTTGGGGCTCTGGAAGCCGGTGTCGTAGATGTGGAAGCCCAGGTGCATGAACTTGCGCTCGAGGTGGAGGAAAGGCGCCTGGCCGTCGATGGGCAGGGCCGGAGCGAGCTTGACCATGCCGACGATCATGAGCGGCGCCACCTCGCCCGCGGCGCGCGCCATCGCCAGGATCATGCCGGTGAGGATGCCGGGCGCGGCGGCCGGGAGCACGACCCGCCGGATGGTCTCGAACTTGGTGGCGCCCAGGGCGAGCGATCCCTCGCGCACGATGCGCGGTACCGCCGCCAGCCCCTCCTCGGCGGCCACGATGACCACCGGCACGGTCAACAGCGCCAACGTCAGGCTGGCCCAGAGGATTCCACCCGTGCCGAAGGTCGGGGCGGGCAGCGCCTCCGGGAAGAAGAGCTGGTCGATCGAGCCGCCGATCACGTAGACGAAGAAGCCGAGGCCGAAGATGCCGAAGACGATCGACGGCACGCCGGCCAGGTTGTTGACCGCGATCCGTACCATCCGCACCAGAGGCCCCTGCTTGGCGTACTCGCGCAGGTAGAGGGCCGCCAGCACGCCGAGCGGCGCCACCGCGAAGGCCATGATGAAGACCATCATCACGGTGCCGAAGATCGCCGGGAAGATGCCGCCCTCGGTGTTGGACTCGCGCGGGTCGTCGGCGACGAACTCCCAGACGCGCGAGGCGTAGAGCCCGAGTTTGTCGAGCGTGCCCATGTCGTTGGGGCGGAGGGCGCGGACCACGGCACCGACCGGCACCTCCTGGACGTCGCCGCCCACGGTCCGCATCACCAGGGTGTCGGCCTGCAGCTCCTCGCGCATCTTGAAGAGGCGGTCGGAGAGCTGCTGGTACTCGGCCTGGCGTTCGGCGAGCCGGCGCTCGATGGCGGCGGAGCGGCTCGCGCGCTCGGCGGCGGGCAGGTCCCCGAGCTCGATCGCGCGCTGGTCGAGCCGGAGCCGCTCGATCTTGTAGTTGACGTCGCCGATCGGCCCCTGCTCGAGCTCCTCGATGCGCTCGCGGCGCTCGGCCGCCTGCTCGTGGAGCGGGCCGAGCTCCTCCCAGACCTGCCGCGGCCCGCGGGCGACGGTCCGTCCCCCCTGGCGCAGCTCGGTCATGACGCCGTGGAAGTTGCCCCACTCCAGCCGCTCCAGCAGCACGGCGTCGGACGGCTTCTGGCGGGAGGCGATGGCGCTGGCGTCGATCCAGGCGAAGTCCAGCCCGCCGACGTCGCGGTTGGCGATCTTGACGCGCATGCGGTCGATGGCGGCCGAGGCGGGTTGGCCCGGGGGGGCGGCCTCGACCTGCTCGACCTCCCAGACCTCGGCCAGCATCCGGGTGCCGTCCTTCAGGTTGAGCTGCACGAGGTCGCGTTGCCAGAAGTAGCCCAGGCCGTTCCAGGCCAGCAGGGTCAGGATGCCGATCACCAGGAGCAGGTTGAAGGCCAGGGCGCCGCCGCACAGCCAGGTCAGCGACTGGCCGACCAACTCGGAGCGGCGGCGCTGGTCGCCGAAGAAGCCCATCACGCCGGCGCGGGCCTGCCGTTCGTGACGCAGAGCCGCCGCGTTGGCAGCGGGCGCGGAAGGAGCCACGGAGCTCATGTCGATCTTCTCCCGGGCCATGTCAGAGTTGGGAGTACCGTTCGCGCAGCCGCTGGCGCACGATCTCGGCCACGGTGTTGACGAGGAAGGTCATGGCGAACAGCAGCAGGGCGGCCAGGAACAGCGTGCGGTAGAGCGTGCCGCCCTGCGGGGCCTCCGGGATCTCGACCGCGATGTTGGCCGACAGCGTGCGGAAGCCGTTGAACGGGTTCCACTCCATGATCGGCGTGTTGCCGGTGGCCATGAGCACGATCATGGTCTCGCCGACGGCGCGGCCGAAGCCGATCATGACCGCCGAGAAGATGCCCGGCGAGGCGGTCGGCAGCACCACCCGGGTGACGGTCTGCCAGCGGTCGGCGCCCAGCGCCAGCGAGCCGGCCACCAGGTTGGTCGGCACGTTGGAGAAAGCGTCCTCGGCGATGGCGAAGATGATCGGGATGACCGCGAAGCCCATGGCCAGGCCGACCACGACGGCGTTCCTCTGGTCGTAGGTGAGGCCGGTCGCCTCGAGCAGCCAGCTCTGGAAGCTGCCGCCGAAGGCGGCGCGCTCGAACGGCTGCGAGAGCTGGAAACAGAGCCAGATGCCGAAGGCGAGCACGAAGACGAACAGGATCGCCTCGGTGCCGACGAGGAAGCGGCCGCGGAACGCCCGCGGCAGCGCCCGCCAGAGGAAGCCGGCGCCGAGCACCAGGAGCGGCAGCGCCAGCGGCATCAGGATCAGCGCCGGCATCGCTCTCTCGATGCGCGGCGCGAGCCACAGGCCGGCCAGGAACCCGAGCACCACGCTGGGCAGCGACGCCATGATCTCGATCATCGGCTTCAGCGTCCGCTTGTAGGACGGATGCATGAACTGCGAGGTGTACATCGCCCCGAGCACCCCGAGCGGGATGGCGAGCAGCAGCGAATAGAAGGTCCCCTTGAGCGTGCCCACCAGCAGCGGCGTCAGCGACAGCTTGGGCTCGAAGTCGTCGCTGCCGCCGCTCGACTGCCAGACCTGCTCCGGGCGCTCGTAGCCCTCGTACCAGACGTTGCCGAACAGCGACTTCCAGGTGACCTCGGGGTGCGGGTTGAAGATCTCGACCTCGGCGATCCGGCCTTCGCCGGCCAGCACCGCCGCGTCCCCCTTGGGCGAGTAGGCGAAGCCGGTGGCCGACCGCAGCGGCACGCGGCCGGTCCACAGGGTGCGCTGCGACGTCGAGTGATAGAGCCCCCCCCGCCCGCCTTCGGCGAAGACGAAGAAGCTGCGGTCGCGCTGCGACGGCACGATGCCGCGCACCGGGGCGGGCTGCGCGGGGAAGTCGCGCACCCGGGTCAGGCGGAACGTCTCGTCCGGCTGCGGCACCTGCATCCAGACGCTGATCGCGCCGTTCTGCTGGCCGACCGCCAGGGAGCGCCCGCCGAGCAGCAGGCTCATGGCGGTCACCGGCGCGGTGCCGATGGAGACGGCCTGCGCCTCGCCGGGCTGGCCGTCCGCCAGCGGCCACCAGAGCAGCTTGCCGTCGGCCGTGCCGCCGTAGAGGTTGCGCTGCTCCGGGTCGATCTCCAGGGCGGTGAGCCGTCCGGGGATCGGCGAAGCATGGCGCGCCAGCGACTCGGTGACCTCGCCCGTCATCATGTGCTCTTCGGTCGACCGCCGCACCACGGCGAGGGTGCCGTCGGCGAGCGCGGCGGCGGCGGTGGCGGCCCCTTCCTCGTCCATCTGCGCGGCGAGCTCGTGGATCGGCCGCCCCTCGGGGTCCATCTCGAGGGAGACCGTAACGGCCACCTTGGGCGTCACGCCGCGGGTCTGGCCTTCGAACGTGACCTCGAAGGTGATCGGCGCCAGCAGGACGCGGCCGTCGCTGGTGCCGGCGGTGAACGTCTGGCTCGACGGCGGCACCTTCATGCGGGTGAGGGCCGGGGCGCCAGCGGTCCCCTCGGAAGCCGGCGCCGCGGCCGGCTGGGCGAGCAGGTCGGTCGTGGCGACGACCTGGCCGTCGCGCAGGCGCAGGGTGCGGATCTTGCCGTCGGTCCCCAACGCGGCGACGTGGGTGCGCTGCTCGTCGGCGATCAGGGCGCCGGCCGGCGGGCCGGGCAGCGGCAGAGGGCGCTTCGCCGCGACGCGGGCCGGGCTCGTCAGCGGCCAGACCTCGGCGACGATGAAGATCAGGATGCCCAGGATGCTGGCGATGATCCCCAGGCCTCCCGCGGAGACGATCCACCGCGCCAGCCGGTCCACGATCAGGCGCCGCCTGGGGGTCTCCCGGCTCCGCTGAGTCAGCAGACGGGAGGCTTTGTCGGGCTTCTTGTGGAGTCCGGGATCGGCCATAGGGTGTGGGCTCCGGTCCTGAGAGTTTACAGAGAAAAACGGCCCGGTGGCCTCTCGTCGCCACCGGGCCGTGGTCTGGTCTGGCCGGACGCGTATTACTGGACCTTGGCGAGCTCTTCCCGCACGGCGCGGGCGGGCAGCGGGATGTAGCCGTCCTTGACGACCACCTGCTGGCCCTCCTGCGACAGCATATACTTGACGTACTCGCGGACCAGCGGGTCGAGCGGCTTGTTGGGCGCCTTGTTGACATAGACGTAGAGGAAGCGGGCCAGCGGGTACTTGCCCGACAGCGCGTTCTCCGGGGTCGCCTCGAAGAACTCGCCCCCCTTCTTCGCCAGGGCCACCGCCTTGACGCCGGAGGTCTTGTAGCCGATGCCGCTGTAGCCGATGCCGAAGCGGTCCTCGGTCACGCCCTGCACCACCGAGGCCGAGCCGGGCTGCTCCTTGACCTGGTCGCGGAAGTCGCCGCGGCAGAGCGCGTTCTCTTTGAAGTAGCCGTAGGTGCCGGAGGCGGAGTTGCGGCCGTAGAGGCTGATCGGCCGGCTGCCCCACTGCCCGTCCTTGAGGCCGGCCTGGCCCCAGTTGCCGATCGCCTTGCCGCCGCCGCAAGCGCGGCCCTTGGAGAAGATCTGGTCGATCTGCGGGATGCTCAGCTTGTCGATCGGGTTGTCCTTGTTGACGTAGACGGCGAGGGCGTCGACGGCGACGCGGATCTGGGTCGGCTCGTAGCCGTACTTCTTCTCGAAGTCGTCGATCTCGGTCGACCTCATGGCGCGGCTCATCGGTCCGAGCTGCGCCGTGCCGGCGATCATCGCCGGCGGAGCGGTGGACGAGCCCTTGCCCCCGATCTGGATGCGCACGTTCGGATACTGCCTGCGGAAGCCCTCGGCCCACAGCGTCATCAGGTTGTTCAGGGTGTCGGAGCCGACGGAGCTCACGTTGCCGGAAACGCCGCTGGTCTTCTGATACGGCTGAATCCCGGAATCGACCCGGGCGGCCTGGGCGGCCAGGAAGCTCCCGGTCAGGGCCAGGGCCACGGCGACGGGAGCCGCCTTGTGGATGTGCTTCATCGTTCTCTCCTTATACGGACGTAGGGGTTGGCTCGAAACACATTGAGTCGGCGTGACGGCAGCCACCGTTCCGACGCGCTGACTCTGGCAGCCGGGTTTGGCAGGGAGCCAACCTTAGTGTGACGCCGGCGTGACAAAAGAGGCGGCGCCTTCTTGTGTCGCAGGGCTGTCACAGCTCCGTCGCGGGGCCGCAGGGTGAGACCCCTATCCTCGCGCCAAGTCGTAGCACCCCGGACGAACCATCCAATAAGGAGAGTAGGAATGCGCAGATCAGCTCTGTTCGCGGCCGGCCTCGTCGCGCTCGTCCTCGCGACGGCCGCCGCCCCCACCGCCATGGCGCAGGTGGTGGGTCTCTATTACCAGGAGGTTGAGAAGGAAGGCCGTATCTACGTCTTCAACACGCCCGAGAAGTACAAGCTGTTCCAGGAGGCGGGGGACATGGGGGTCTCCATCACCCTGCCCGGCGCCGGCGTCGACGGCATGACGGTGGTCGCCGAGAACGAGACGGCGGCCGACCTCTACTTCTTCAAGCACAACCTCCCCGCCTACGAGCGGCCGACGCCCAACACCACCCCGGCCTTCACCGTCAGCTGGCGCGACGGCAAGACCACCATCGAGAGCCGGCAGGCCCGCCTCGACATCTCCAACCGCATGCAGGTCCGCTTCACGCAGGAGATGCCGGAGGTCGGCGACGACGTCGGCTCGTTCCGCATCCGCCGCATGAAGACCAAGTTCGAGGGCTGGGTCTACAACCGGAACCTCACCTACGAGCTGCAGCTCAACTGGCCCGACACCGCCAACCCGCTCGAGGACGCCGTCATCAACTACGACTTCACCCAGGGCAAGAGGACCTTCCAGCTCAAGGGCGGCCAGTTCAAGGTGCCCTTCGGCCGCCAGGAGCTGACCTCCTCAGGCTCGCAGGAGTTCGTCGACCGTTCCATCGTCTCGGCCGAGTTCGCCCGCGGCCGGGACATCGGCGTCCAGCTCTGGGGCACGCCGATGCAGGGCCGGCTCGACTGGCGCGTCGGCATCTTCAACGGCAACGGCCGGACGCAGCAGCGCAACGACAACGACCAGTTCCAGACCAACGCCCGCCTGACCTTCCAGCCGTTCGGCGACGTCCGCTACTCCGAGGGGGACTTCGAGAGCACCGACCGGCCGCTGTTCGCCATCGCCGGCCAGTACGAGAACAACGAGCGCCCGACCGCGGCCGCCGGCACGACGCCGGCCGACATCGTCGAGCGCGAGATCGTGGGCGGCGACGTGGTCTTCAAGTACAAGGGCCTGTTCGCCTTCGCCGAGTTCTTCCAGGCCTCGACCGAGCGCCTGCGGCAGTCCGACTTCGACAACGAGGGCTTCAACGTCCAGGTCGGCTACTTCGTGATCCCGCAGAAGCTTGAGCTCGCAGGCCGCTTCGCCGTGCTCGACCCGAACACCGACCGCGACAACGACGAGCGCGAGGAGCGCGGCCTCGCCGCCGGCTACTTCTTCAACCGGCACAACCACAAGCTGCAGGCCGACTACCGCCAGTTGGAGACCCAGACCGGCCCCAACAGCGACGTCACCAACGACGAGTTCCGCCTGCAGTACCAGATCATCTTCTGATCCCATGGTCGGGAGAGGCCGGCCCGGGCCACAATCCCTCGGACCCGGGCCGGCCTCTTTTCTCTGTCATGCGCTAGACTGTGTTCATGGCTTTGTCGACGCCACTCTTGGAGGAGCTTGCTGATTTCGCCAAGGAAGCCGCGCAGGTTCCGCTTTCTCCTCCGGAAACGGCCAAGGAGCGTTGGCTGCTGGCCGTCGAGGACATCGCCGCTGCCGGACGGCGGCTGAGGGGGAGCACGGACAGGCTTCGTGACCAGCTCATGCAATTCGTGGCTGTCCTTTCCGGGGAACCGCATGGAGTGGATCTCGACGAGGTCATCGAGGCCCTTGGTTCTACCGAGCATCAAACCAAGACCACGTTGACTCCTGTCATCAACCGGGCGAAGGCAGTACGAAACGGTACCTTCTCCTTGCCGGGCACTACTCCGGGCGAGAGGGCGCGCGCCATTGCGGCGGTGGATCACTACATAGCGGCGCTCAATGAGTCGCTGGAGATGCTGCGGGACTTCCGATGGACGATCATGACGATCCGCGCGGACAAGGAAGACCCGGGTGATGCTCCGGTCTTTGATGACCCTGAGAAGTTGATGAAGTATCTCCATTCCCGCTCTGAATGATCCTTCCAGTCCGGACGAAACCCTCCCCTCGCTTTATTAAGAGTCGCGCAAAGCTGGGCCAGCCGATGGCCGGCAGGGCTGATACCGCTATCCGAAAGTTTCATGAGAATCCCAAGGCTCCGGGGTTGAACTTCGAGGCGGTGAAGAATTCTCCGGGGTATTTCACGATCCGCGTCACCAGAAACTTCCGGATCTTGCTGCGCGCTGAGGAGGACGAGGTAGGGCCTTACTATCTCCTTGTCGACCTCAACAACCACGACGACACCTACTTCTAGTGCCTCGTCACAGCCCGAGTGACGGATAGCGTTTCATGTAGGGGCGGCCCTTGTGGCCGCCCTCCGAAGGGCACCCACAAGGGGCGCCCCTACGGAGGGATGATCCATCCTTTTCGACGTGACAGGGTACTAGGACGCTCCGTCCACGTCCTCCGGCCGGCACTCCACCGCCGCCTTCAGATCCTCGACAAGGCTCAGGAGGCGGTCGTCGATCAGGTGCCCGATCCTGCCGCGCAGCTCCGTGGACATCTCGGTCGACTCCTCCCGCAGACTCGCGCGGACCCCCAGTAGGCGGTAGCGGAGCGTCTCCAGGTCCTGTCCGATCCGCAGCAGCTCGGTCCGCGCCGCCGTTTCAGCATCTGCCATGGGTCCTCCTCCTCCTCCTCATTCCTTAAGGGCACGCTCCGCGAAGCCCCAGATCTGCCGGGTTACGGCGAGGCACTCCCGGCAGCCGGTCAGCAGGTGCCGGACGACCGCGCGCCGCTCGGCGCGGGAGGCTTCGCCGGCCATGAAGCGCGCCAGCAGGTCCGGCTTCGGATGGTCGTCTCTCATGCCGGGGACCAGTGTCGGGCCGCCGGAGGCCCGATGATCCATTCCCGTGCTCCGTGCCCCGCCCGGTGGGTTGAAGTACGAGCTTTTTCTCTATACTGGAAACACTTTGGGATCGAGGTTGCGTCTCTCTGTCACGCGCCGGCCTCTCCCGACACTCTCATTGTTGGAACCCGGAGGAGGAGGGCATGCCGCGAAAGCCTGCGCCGCCGTACGGCTTCGTGCTCAAAGTGCTGCGGGAGTCGGTGGGTTGGACCCTGGAGGACCTGGCGCGGGAGGCGCGTGTCAACCCCAAGGGGCTCAACAAGCAGGAACGCGGCATCCAGCGTCTGGAGCGCGGGGAGCTGGAGGCGTACGCGCTCGCCCTGGGCTACCCCGTCGATGCGGTCGACGTCGTGCTGCTCTGCGTCTGGAGCCTCCGCCCGCGGGAGGCGGAGGAGCCTGGTCCGCCGTGGACGTTGACGCCGGACGAGCGGAGGGCCGTGGCCGCCGAAGCCCTGGAGCTCGGCTGGGCCGCAGCCGCCGCGTACCGGACGGAGCGCACCCGGCAATTGGAGGAGGAGCACGTCCGGGAGGCCCGCCAGGAGGCCGAGGAGCTCCTGGCGGCGTTCCAGGAAATTGCTCCCTCCGAGTGGCGTCTCCTGATCGAAGAGGTCGAAGGGGTGGGGAGCTGGGCGTTGGTCGTCCGGCTCTGCGCCGAGAGCGAAAAGGCCGCGGCGGCCGACGCCAGGCGGGCGCTGGCGTTCGCCGACCTGGCCCTGTACCGCGCCGAGCGCGAGCCGGGCGCGGAGGGCTGGCGCTCCCGCCTCACCGGCTACGCCTGGTTCTTCGTCGCCAATGCGCGGCGGGTGGCGAACGACCACTGTGGCG
Organism: Thermoanaerobaculia bacterium; assembly: GCA_046714475.1. Lineage (GTDB taxonomy): Bacteria > Acidobacteriota > Thermoanaerobaculia > Multivoradales > UBA5704 > DASPJI01. Next base: position 1,678 of record JBKKAU010000844.1, on the reverse strand, counting down.
CCGAAGAGGCCTTTGCCCGTGCTTGGGCCCTCTGGCGCGCTGGTGGTGACACAAGCCCAGGCCCGCTCGATGAGGCGCTCCTGTATGACCTTGAAGCCTCCCTTCGTTGCGACCGGCGGCAGTTCGCTGCAGCTCTCGCATTGCACGAGGAGGCTCTGGCACGCTGCCGGACCCAGGAGGCGGAGGCATCCATCTTACTCAACAAAGCCTCTACCTTGGAGCAAAAAGGGGACGTTGCAAGTGCTATCGAAGTTCTTCAAGAGGCCACCTCTCGGGTTGACGGGCAGCGTAGACCACGCTTATTGGCCATCATGCGGTTCAATCTCGCAGTCAACCTCTGTCACCTGGGCCGGTTCGAGGAGGCGCAGCCCCTTGTGCCTGAGGTCCGGAAGCTTGCGGTGCAACTGCGCAACGGTTTAGACCTGGTGCGTGTCGTATGGCTGGACGGAAAAATAGCTGCCGGCCTTGGAAAGATCGAAGAGGCAGAGGCTGCCCTGGATCAGGTGCGGCAGGAATTTGCTGCCCGCAATATGCCCTATGACGCAGCCTTGGTGGAGTTGGAGCTGGCGTTGCTCTACCAGCAACAGGGCCGGACGGCCGATGTCCGGCGACTAGCACGGCGATCGGCTCCTGTGTTCCGGGTTCTCAAGGTGGACCGGGAGACTCTGGCTGCGGTGTTGCTGTTCTGTCAAGCGGCGGAGCGGGAAGAGGCCACGGTCGATCTGGTGCGCGGAGCTTTGGAGGCATTACAAAAGGCGCGGCCGGCGGGTTGAGAGGACGAGGAACGGCAGCACCGGGTTCGGACCGGCATTGCCGTGCAGGAAGCGAAATGCTTCTAGGTTCCGCACCTGCCGTGGGGATCGAGGCCGCAGCCGATCTTCTGAGAAGGGACGGCAGCGCTCTGGCTCTCAATACAGGCGCCGTGGGGGTCAAGCTTGCAGCCTGCCTTCTGCGAGGGGACGGAAGCGCTTTGGCTCTCGATGCAGGCACCGTGGGGATCAATTTTGCAGCCGGCCTTGTTCCAAAGACGCGTGAACAGACTCTCCATTTGGGCGAGGAGGTCCCCCGGAGTCCAGGAACCCCGAGCATTCAGAGGCTCGGCCGCCGCCGGTCCGGGGACCAGGAGGGCCGTGGCGAGGAGGAGGGCCGCGATGAGGCGGGACGAGGTGGAGCGGGACATACGTCTCCTTTCGAGGCGCGCTCCGGCGCGGCCTTCGTGGCCGGGCGGGCGTCGCCTTTCGAGAGACTATGGTGCCCTGTAAAAGAGAAAAGTCTCTACTTCGACACCACGTATGGGGTGTGGATCTCGTTTCTGAGGGAGGACTAGGATGACGAAGCGAGCCGTGGGAGCGGCCCCGGCGCTGGCCGTGCGGTTCCTCCGTTTCCTCCACGACTGGACCCGCGGCGACCTGGCGCGGGAGGCCGGCGTGGACCGGAAGCGGATCTACCAGTATGAAAAGGAGGAGCTGACGCCTACGCCGGCGGTCCTGGACCGGCTGGCCGCCGCCGCGAAGGTGCCGCTGGCGGAGGTTGAGCCTCTGATCCCCACCCTGCGCCGCCTGATCCGCAGGTCCCAGGAGGACGCGCCGGCGGCTGAGCCGGAGAGCGGGGCCAAGCCCCCGCGCGTCCGCCTCACCCGCGCCGTGACCGACGCCGTCGATGCCGCCTTGCCCCGCAT
>JBKKAU010000843.1:0-2054 GCA_046714475.1 Thermoanaerobaculia bacterium | reverse complement strand
GCTCCGTGAAGCGCTTGGGACCAAAGTGATTCAATGGTGCGATTACTGTTTGCGTTTTGAAGAGCCTTGTTCATTTTCTGTCGTCAGATTCCAGACTTTCTCTCCTGCGGGCGGTGAGCTAGAATCCGCACCGCGCAGCCGGAGTGGCGGAATGGCAGACGCAGGGGACTCAAAATCCCCCGCCCTCACGGGCGTGTGGGTTCGACTCCCACCTCCGGTACCAACCGCTCAGCGCCGTCCTTTGCCGCCGCAGTCGGGGCAGTCGAGGCTCCGCCAGGCGCCGGTGCCGTGGCAGCGCGGGCAGGGGCCCGCGGGACGGAGCCGCTCCAGCAGACGGTCGAACGCCGCCCGCAGCTTCGTGACCATCGGCCGGTCCTCCATACCTCTATTCATAGCGCAACGCGTCGATCGGGTCGAGCTTCGCCGCCTTGGCAGCCGGGTAGGTGCCAAAAACGATGCCCACCAGGCTCGAGAAGCCGAAGGCCAGGCCCACGGCCCAGAGCGGCACGTGGGCGGGCGGCAGGTCGCCCGGGATGGCCTGGGTGGCCAGGATCCCCAGGCCGTAGCCCATGACGAGCCCGAGCGCGCCGCCGACCAGAGACAGGGTGACCGCCTCGATCAGGAACTGCACCAGCACGTCCTGCCGGCGCGCCCCGACCGCCTTGCGCACGCCGATCTCTCGCGTCCGCTCCGTCACCGACACCAGCATGATGTTCATGATGCCGATGCCGCCGACCAGCAGGGCGATGCCGACCACGCCGCCGATCACCGCCGTGACGCCGCCGAGGATGTTGCTGACCGTATCCAGCATCTCGTCCTGCACGACGACCTCGAAGTCGTCCGGCTGGTCCCTGGGCACCTTGTGGCGCTGCCGGAGCAGGCGCGTGATGCCGTCCTCGACCTGCTCCACCACCTCGGCCCGCTCCGCCTGGACGCGGAGCTCGATCCGGTCGCCGGCGTCGCGGCCGAAGAGCTGGACCGCGGCGTTGAACGGCACGAACACCAGGTCGTCCATGTTCTGCCCGAGGGTCTGCCCCTTCTCCTCCATGACGCCGATCACGGTCGCCGGGTACTTGCCGACATAGATCTCCTTGCCGATCGGCTGCGAGCCCAGCGCCAGCTCCTCGACCACCTCCTGGCCGATGACCGCGACGTTGCGCCGGTTGTCGAAGTCGATCCGGGAGAAGAAGCGCCCCTGGTCGACCGTATGGTTCATGACTTCCTGGTAGTTCTGGTTGACGCCCAGGATGAAGCCGGGGGTGTGCCGGCGGTCGCGGTACTTGACCTGCGACTGTCCTCTCACCGCGGGAGTGATGTACCGGATGCCGGGGACCCGCTGCTCGATCGCCTGGCCGTCTTCCCAGGTGAGCTTGACCTGGCGCGCCACCAGCCCGGGCTCGTCCCTCTGCATGCGCGGAAAGATGACCATGTAGGTCGCCCCCACCCCCTGGAGCTCGTTGCTGACCATGAACTGCAGCCCCTGGACGATGGAGACGACTGCGATCACCGCGGCGACGCCGATGATGATCCCCAGCGTGGTGAGGACCGAGCGCATCTTGTTGGCGAGGATGGCGCCGAAGGCGATGCGGAAGTTCTCGAGAAAGACCAAGGGAGGGCCTCCCGTCAGGCGTGGACCGCTTCCGCGGCCCGCGCGGTAGGCTGGTCGGACAGGATCTTGCCGTCGCGCAGCGTCACCCGCCGCCAGGCGTGCCCGGCGATGTCGGGCTCGTGCGTGACGAGCACCACGGTGTTGCCGCCGCGGTGCAGCTCGTCGAAGAGCGCCATGATCTCCTCGGACGTCGCCGAGTCCAGGTTCCCGGTCGGCTCGTCGGCGAGCAGGATCGACGGCTCCATCACCAGCGCCCGGGCGATGGCCACGCGCTGGCGTTGCCCGCCGGACAATTCGGCCGGCAGGTGGTGGACGCGGTCGGCGAGGTGCACCTGGGTCAGCACGCGCAGCGCGCGCTCCTCGCGCTCGTCCGACGGGAGCCCGCAGTAGATCAACGGCAACTCCACGTTGGCCAGCGCGGTCGAGCGCGGCAGCAGGTTGAAGG
>JBKKAU010000842.1:0-6320 GCA_046714475.1 Thermoanaerobaculia bacterium | reverse complement strand
CGCCGGGTCCGTCGTGGCGCTCCGCGCCGAGCGCTCGCCGGAGATGGTCGCGGCCCTGCTGGGGATCTTCGAAGCCGGCGGGACGTTCCTCCCCCTCGACCCGGCCTATCCGTCCGAGCGCCTGGCCTTTCTGGTCGCCGACTCCGGGGCCGCCCTGGTCCTGACCCATCTGGAAACGGCGGAGGAGGGTCCGGAAGAGACGCCGGCGCGGCCGGGGCCGCGCGATCCGGCCTACCTCATCTATACATCGGGCACGACCGGCACGCCCAAGGGGGTGCTCGTCGAGCACGCCAGCCTGCTCCATACGCTGCGCTCCATCCTCGCCGAGACCGGTTTCGCTCCCGGCGAGCGGATGCCGGCGATCGCGCCGTTCTCATTCGACATCTTCCTCTTCGAGCTGCTCGCGCCGCTGCTCTCGGGCGGCATCGTGTCGCTCCTCCCCCTGCGGCCGACGTTGGACATCGACCTGCTGGCGCGCGAGCTGTCGCGGTCGGCCCGCTTCCACGCCGTGCCCGCGGTCCTGCGCCAGGTGGTGGACCGCGTACGGTCCGGAGGCGAGCCGGCGCCGGCGCTGCGCGAGGTCTACGTGGGCGGCGACGTGGTGCCTGCCGGTCTCCTGGCCGACGCCCGCGAGGCCTTTCCGGGAGCGCGGGTCCGCCTCTTCTATGGGCCGACCGAAGGGACGATCCTCGCCACGAGCTGGCGCGCGCCGGCCGGCGGCCCCGCCCGGCCGCTCCTCGGCCGTCCCCTCGGGGGCACGGTGGTGCGCCTGCTCGATCCCGCCGGGAGCCCCGTGCCGGCGGGGGTGCCGGGCGAGATCTATCTGGGCGGACCCGGCGTCTCGCGCGGCTATCCCGGCCGTCCGGACCTGACCGCGGAGCGCTATCTGCCGGCACCGGGAGGGGAGCGTCTGTACCGCACCGGCGACCTGGCGCTCTGGCTGCCGGATGGTGGGCTGGAGTTCCTGGGAAGGACGGACCACCAGGTCAAGGTCCGCGGCTTCCGTATCGAGCCGGGGGAGGTCGAGGCCCGCCTCGCGCTCCACCCGGGTGTGCGGCGCGCCGTGGTCGTCCCCCGCGGCGGAGCCCTGGCGGCGTTCTTCGTACCGGAGGGACCGGCGCCGGACCGCGCGGCGCTGCGGGCCTTCCTCCAGGAGTCGCTGCCGGAGCACATGGTCCCCGCCGTCTTCGCGCCGCTCCCCGAATTGCCGCTGACCGCGCACGGCAAGGTGGATCGCCGGGCCCTCGCGGCGCTTCCTCTCCACGAGGAAGGGAAGGCCGGCGAGGCCGCCCCTAGCGATCCAATCGAAGAGCTGCTCGCCGGCCTCTGGGCCGACCTCCTGGGACGCGAGCGCGTCGGCGTCCACGACAGCTTCTTCGACCTCGGCGGGCACTCGCTGCTGGCGACCCGGGCGGTCTCCCGCATCCGCGAGGCCTTGGGCGTCGAGGTGCCGCTACGGGCGCTGTTCGAGGCCCCCACGGTGGCCGGGCTGGCGCGCACCTTGCGAAAAGCGCGCGAAACGCGGCAGGCGCCCGCTCCGCCACTCACGCGGCGCCCGCGCGCTGCCGGCGAGCCCCTGCCGCTCTCGTTCGCCCAGCAGCGGCTCTGGTTCCTCTGGCGGCTCGCGCCCGGGAGTGCCTTCTACAACATGCAGGCGGCGCTCCGCCTGGAGGGGCCGCTCGACGAGCGGGCGCTGGCGCGGAGCCTCGACGAGATCGTCCGCCGTCACGAGGCCCTGCGCACCCGCTTCCGCGCCGAGACCGGCCGGCCGGTCCAGGTGATCGATCCGCCGCGTCCCCAGCCGCTGCCGGTCGTCGACCTCCGGGCGGTACCCGAGGAGGCGGACCGCCTCGCGCTCGCGGAGGCACGGCGGCCGTTCGACCTCGCCCGCGAGCCGCTGCTCCGCACCACGCTGCTCCGGCTGGGTCCCGAGGAGAGGCTCCTCCTCGTCAACATGCACCACGTCGTTTCGGACGGCTGGTCGGTGGGGGTGCTCTACCGCGAGCTGGCGGCGCTGCTCCCCGCCTTCACGGCAGGCCGGCCGTCGCCGCTTCCGGAGCTGCCGGTCCAGTACGCCGACTTCACCCTCTGGCAGCGGGAGTGGCTCCAGGGGGAGGTCCTGGACCGCGAGCTCGCCTACTGGCGGGAGCGGCTGGCGGAACTGCCGGCCACTCCACTGCCGGCGGACCGGCCGCGCCCGGCGGCGCCGGTGTTCAGCGGCGCGACCCTCTACGAGCCGCTGCCGTCCGGTCTGGCCGCGGACCTGCGCGGCTTCGCGCGGCGCTCGGGATCGACCCTGTTCATGACACTGCTCGCCGGCTTCGCGGCGCTGCTCCAGCGCTACGCGGGCGGCGACGAGGTCGTCCTCGGCTCGCCCGTCGCCAACCGCGACCGGGTGGAGCTGGAGGGGCTCGTCGGCTTCTTCGTCAACACCCTGGTGCTGCGCCTGGACCTCTCGGGCCGTCCTGGATTCCGCGCCGCGGCGGCGCGGGCGCGCGAGACGGCGCTCGGCGCCTGGGCGCACCAGGCGATCCCCTTCGAACGGCTCGTCGAGGAGCTGGCGCCGGATCGGGACGCCAACACCCAGCCCTTCTTCCAGACCATGTTCCAGCTCGTCGAGGCGCCGCCGGAGCAGCTGGAGCTCGGGGCCGTCTCGTTGGAGCGGCTGGAGGTCGAGCAGGGGACGACGACGTTCGACCTCGCCCTGGATCTAGTGGAGGGGGTGGAGGGGGTGGAGGGCGAAGGGCTGGAGGGGATCCTGATCAAGGCCGTCCATTCGACGGACCTGTTCGACGAGCCGACCGTCCGCCGCCTGGTCGGGCATTTCACGGCGCTGCTCGCGGCCGCGGTGGCGGACCCGGAAAAGCCGGTCGCCGAGCTGCCGATCCTCGGCGAGGCCGAGCGCCTCCAGCTCCTCGAAGCGGGAGAGGGGCCGGAGGTCCCGGAGGGCGGCGCGCTGGTGCACGAGGCCTTCGCGGCGCGGGCCGCGGAGTCGCCGGAGGCGCTCGCGGTCGATTCCATGACCTACGGCGAGCTGGCCCGCCGCGCCTTCCGGCTCGCCCACCACCTGCGCCGCCTGGGGGTCGGCCCCGAGGTGCCGGTGGGGGTCAGCCTGGATCGCTCGCCGGAGATGATCGTCGGCCTGCTCGGCGTGCTCGCGGCCGGGGGCGTCTACCTGCCGCTCGATCCGGCCCTGCCCGCCGAGCGGCTTCGGTTCCTTCAGGAGGACGCCGGCGCCGCGGTCGTCGTCACCGCGCGGCTCCTGGCGGATCTTCCCGCCGGGCCGGAGGAGGACCCGCGGGTACCGACCCCCGGCGAGGCGCTCGCCTACCTGATCTACACCTCGGGCTCGACCGGCGTACCCAAGGGCGTGGGCGTCCCGCATCGCGCCGCGGCGGCCCACGCGCGGGCGGTGGTGGGCGCCTACGGCCTCTCCCCGGAGGACACGGTCCTCCAGTTCGCCTCCGCGAGCTTCGACGTCTCGCTGGAGCAGATCCTCCCCGCCCTCGCGGCCGGAGCGCGTCTGGTGCTGCGGCCGGCGCAGATCTGGGGGCCCGGCGAGCTGCTGCGCCGCCTGGGGGAGCTCGGCCTCACCGTCGCCGACCTGCCGACCGCCTACTGGGGGCAGCTGGCGCGCGAGGCGGCGCGCCAGCCTTTGCTGGAACACCGCCTGCGGCTCGTCCTGGCGGGGGGCGAGGCCATGCCGGCCGAGCCTCTGCGGCAGTGGAGGAGCGGCCCGCTCGCGGCGGTGCGTCTGCTCAACGCCTACGGCCCCACCGAGACGACGGTCACCGCCGCCGCCGCCGACCTCACCGGCCGCGGGCCGGGGCCGTCCGGGGTCGTGCCGATCGGCCGCGCCTTCCCCGGGCGGACGCTCTATGTTCTGGATACCGCTGGCCAGGTCGCTCCCCTAGGCGTGCCGGGCGAGCTCTGCGTGGGCGGAGACCTCCTGGCGCGCGGCTATCTCGGCCGGCCGGAGCTGACGGCGGAGCGCTTCGCCCCCGATCCCTTTTCCGCGGTGCCCGGCGGCCGGCTCTACCGTACTGGCGACTGCGTCCGGCTGCTGGCGGACGGCGAGCTGGAGTTCCTCGGCCGGATCGACCAGCAGGTCAAGATCCGCGGTTTCCGCATCGAGCCCGGCGAGGTGGAGGCGGTGCTCGCCGTTCACCCGGCGGTGCGCGAGGCGGTCGTCGTCTCCCGGGAGGGACTGGAGGACCGGCGGCTCGTCGCCTACGTCACGCTCGACGCGGACCGTCTCGAGCTGCCGGAGCGGCTGGAAGACGAGCAGGTCGCCGAGTGGCAGGTGGTCTACGACGACGACGTCTACGAGGAGCTGGCCGACCCGACGTTCAACATCAGCGGCTGGAACAGCAGCTATACGCGCGGGCCGATCCCGGAAGAGGACATGCGGGAGTGGCTCGACGGCACGGCCGGCCGCGTCCTAGCGCGCCGCCCCCGGCGGGTGCTGGAGATCGGCTGCGGCACCGGCCTCGTGCTCTTCCGGGTGGCGCCTCATTGCGAGCGCTATCTCGGGACCGACTTCTCGCGCGTCGCCCTGGGCCACGTCCGCGCCGTCCTCGACCGGCAGGGCGGGATTCCCGGCGTCGAGCTGCGGCAGGCGGAGGCCGACGATGCCGGCGCGCTGGACGGGGAGCGGTTCGACGCCGTCGTCCTCAACTCGGTCGTCCAGTACTTCCCCAGCGCGTCCTACCTGATCGAGGTGCTGGAAAGGGCGGTGGAGCGGGTGGAGCCGGGGGGCTTCGTCTTCGTGGGCGACGTGCGCAGCCTGCCGCTGCTGGCCGCCTTCCACGCCTCGGTCGAGCTCTACCGGGCGCCCTCCTCGCTGCCCCGGGAGACGCTGGCGCGTCGCGTGGACGCCGCCGTCGCCGCCGATCCCGAGCTGGTGCTCGATCCGGCCTTTTTCGCCGCCCTGCAAGGGCGGCTGCCGCGGGTCACCCACGTCGAGGTCCAGCTCCGCCGCGGCCGGCGGGACAACGAGCTGACCCGTTTCCGCTATGACGTTGTCCTTTCCATAGAGAGGACGCCGCCGGAGGAGCCGGCCTGGGTCGAGGCTGCCGGTCTCGCGGCGTTGCGCGAGCAACTGGTCCGCGAGGCGCCGGAGGTGCTGGCGGTCCGTGGCATCCCGAACGCGCGGGTCACGCTGTCGGGGATCGAGCCCGAAGACCTCTGGGACCTGGCGGCGGCGCTCGACTACGAGGCGGGCGTGACGTGGTCCGCCGACCCCGGCGCCGTGGACGTGGTGTTCCGGCGGCGGGGGACGGGGGCGGAGTCGCTGCCGGGTCTGGCTCCGGTCCTGGGCTCCGAGGTGGATTGGGAGCGGCTTTCCAACCATCCTCTGCGCGCCAAGGCCGTCCGTGCGCTGGCGCCGCGGCTGCGCGACTTCGTGGCGGAGCGGCTGCCTTCCTACATGGTCCCCGCCGTGGTGGTGCTCGACGCGCTGCCCTTGACCGCGAGCGGCAAGGTGGACCGCCGGGCGCTCCCCGATCCGGACGAGGGGCTCCGCGAGCCCGAGACGGGGTTCGTGCCGCCGCGCACCGCCGAGGAGCGCGCGCTCGCCGGTCTGTGGAGCGAGCTGCTGGGGGTCGGCCGCGTCGGCGCCCACGACAACTTCTTCGCCCTGGGCGGCCATTCGCTGCTGGCGACGCAGGTGGTGTCGCGCATCCGCCAGGCGTTCGCGGTGGAGCTCGAGCTGCGCCACGTCTTCGAAGAACCGACGCTCGCCGGTCTCGCCGGCCGGCTGCGCGGCGCTCTGGCCGAGGCGGGAAGGCTGGCGCTGCCGCCTGTCGAGCCGGTCTCGCGCGACGGCCATCTGCCGCTCTCCTTCGGCCAGCAGCGCCTCTGGTGCCTCGACCGGATGGAGCCGGGCCGGCCCGGCTACCTCATGGCCGGCGCGTTCCGCCTGACCGGCGCGCTCGACGTCCCGGCCCTGGGGACCGCCCTGGCCGGGATCGCGCGGCGGCACGAGGCGCTGCGCACCACCTTCCATGCCGAGGGGGGAGAGCCGTTCCAGACCGTGCGGCCGGCCGGCCTGGTGCCGCTGCCGGTCGTCGACCTCTCAGGCGTCGCGGACGCCGCTGCGGAGGCGCGAAGGCTGTCGCGGGCTGAGGCGGCGCGGCCGTTCGACCTCGAACGGGACCTGATGCTCCGCGCCACGCTGCTGCGTCTGGCGCCTGGCGAGCACGCGGTCCTGGTCACTCTGCACCACATCGCGAGCGACGGCTGGTCGATCGACGTCCTGGCGCGCGAGCTGGCGGCGCTCTACGGCGGGGAGACGCTGCCGGAGCTGCCGGTCCAGTACG
>JBKKAU010000841.1:0-1911 GCA_046714475.1 Thermoanaerobaculia bacterium | reverse complement strand
AATACGTCCTCCTCCTCGATATGCACCACATCGTGTCGGACGGCTGGTCGCTGGGGGTGCTGGTGGGGGAGGTCTCGGCGCTGTACCGGGCGTCGCTCGCGGGCGGGCCGTCGCCGCTGCCCGAGCTGCCGTTCCAGTACGCCGACTTCGCGGTCTGGCAGCGCGAGCAGTTGGGGGAGGAGGGGATGGAGCGGCAGCTCGCCTTCTGGCGCGAGCGGCTGGCGGGCGCCCCGGCGACCCTCGACCTGCCGGCCGACCGGCAGCGCCCCGTGGTCCAGAGCTACCGCGGCGGCCGTTTCAGCTTCCTGCTCGGCCCCGGGCCGACCCGGGACCTCCGGCGCCTCGGTTGGCGGTACGGCGCCACCCTCTTCATGACGCTGCTCGGCGGCGCCGCGGCGCTGCTCCAGCGCCTCACCGGCCAGGACGACCTGGTGATCGGCACGCCGATCGCCAACCGCAACCACCTGGCGACCGAGAGGCTGATCGGGTTCTTCGTCAACTCCCTGGCCCTGCGCCAGGACCTCGCGGACGACCCGACGGTCGGCGCGCTGCTGGAGCGCGGGCGCGAGACCGCTCTCGCCGCCTACGAGCACCAGGACCTGCCGTTCGAGCGGCTGGTCGAGGAGCTGCGCCCCGAGCGCCACCTGTCGCACCACCCGGTCTTTCAGGTGATGCTGGCGCTGCAGAACGCCCCGGCCGGCGCGGTGGACGCGCCGGGGCTCACCCTGGAGCCGTTCGACTTCGAGGTGCCGACCGCCAAGTTCGACCTCGCGTTGACCTTCCAGGAGGTGGGCGGCTCCGAGGGCGGGGCCCTGCTCGGCACGCTCGGCTACGCCGCCGACCTGTTCGACGCCCCCACGGCCCAGCGCCTCGCCGGACAGCTGGTGACGCTGCTGGAGGGCCTCGCCGCGGCGGCGGAGGAGCCGGAACGGCGGATCTCCAGTCTGCCGCTGCTCACCGGGCCCGAGCGGCACCAGCTCGCCCTGGAGTGGAACGACACCGGGCGCGAGACGCCGGCCGGCACCCTGCACGGGCTGGTCGAGGCGCAGGCGGAGCTGCGGCCCGACGCGGTTGCCCTGGTGGATGATCTCGATGACGGCGAGGCGCTGTCCTACGGCGGGCTGATCCGGCGCGTTAACCGCCTCGCCGCCGCGCTCGCGGGTTTCGGCGTGGGGCCGGAGGAGCGCGTCGGGATCTGCCTCCCCAACACCTTCGAGCGGGTGATCGCCCTGCTCGCGGTGCTGCGGGCGGGCGGCGCCTACATGCCGCTCGACCCTTCCTACCCTGCCGAGCGCCTGGGCTTCCTGGCCCAGGACTCCGGGATGAGGGTGCTGCTGACGGTCTGGGACCTGGTAGGGAAGGTCGACGCCCCCTCGATCCTCCTCCTCGACGAGCCGCTGCCGGCCCCGGACACGCCCTTCACGCCGCCGGACATCCTGCCGGACCAGGCGGCCTACGTCATCTACACCTCGGGCTCAACCGGCGTGCCCAATGGCGTGGTGATCACCCACCGCGGCGCCGTGAGCTTCGTCGTCCACGGGTCCCGGCTGGAGGGGCTGGAGCCCGGAGCCCGCTTGCCGCAGATCGCCTCGTTCGGCTTCGACGCCACGGTCCTGGAGACCTTCCTGATCCTGGCGAACGGCGGCGCCCTGCTGCGGGTGCAGGAAGAGGAGCGGCTCGCGCCCGAGGCGCTGGCGGACCGGCTGGTCCGCCACGGGGCGACGGCCCTCTCCATCACCCCGGCCCTGCTCGCCACCCTCCCGGAGCCGCGGCTGCGCGGCGTGCGCCATCTCTACGTCGGCGGCGACGCCTGCCCGGCCGACCTGCCGCTCCGCTGGGGACCCGGGCGCCGGTTCTACAACTGTTACGGGCCGACCGAGGCCACGGTGTTCGCGTTGACCGGGCTCTACG
>JBKKAU010000840.1:0-4657 GCA_046714475.1 Thermoanaerobaculia bacterium | reverse complement strand
CGGGGGGGGCGGCCCATCGGCGGCGGGCCCCCCCGCGACGGTTCAACCTGCCGGCGCCGCTAGCCGCCGAGGTTCGCCTCCTCGCCCGGCGCGCCGGGGCGACCTTGTTCATGACGCTGCTCGCCGCCTTCCAGGCGCTGCTCTCCCGCCTGACCGGCCAGGCCGACTTCATCGTCGGCGCTCCGGTCTCTGGACGGCGGCACGCCGAGACCGAGGGCCTGATCGGCCTCTTCGTCAACTCCCTGGCGCTACGCGCCGACCTGGCGGGCGACCCGGCCTTCGGTGAGCTCGTCGGCCGCGCCCGCCGGAGCGTGCTCGCGGCCCATGAGCATCAGGACCTGCCCTTCGAGCGCCTGGTCGAGGCGCTGCAGCCCGAGCGCAGCCTCGCGCGCTCGCCCGTGTTCCAGGTGATGCTCACCCTGGGTCGCCAGGAGCCGGTGGGGCTGGCCGGGCTGGAAGTGCAGAGACTGGAGACCGACTCCGGCACCGCCCGGCTGGACCTGCTGCTCGCCCTGACCGAGACCGGGGACGGCCTCGACGCCGCGTGCGAGTACAGCACCGACCTGTTCGACGCCGCTCGCATCGAGCGCTTGGGCAAACAGCTGCGGGTGCTGCTGGAAGGCGCGATCCGGGAGCCCGGGACGGCTCTAGGAGCCTTGCCGCTGCTGGCCGCGACCGAGCGCGCGGAGCTGCTCGAAGCACGGAGCGCCGGCCTGGAGGTCCAGCCGGCCGACGGGACCCGCCGCCTGGGCGTCTCCCGCCAGGAGCCGGAGCGGGGAGCCGGAGAGCCGGCCACTCCCCAGACCCCGGTCGAGGAGCTGCTCGCGGGGCTCTGGACCGAGCTGCTGGGCACCGATTCGGTGGACCGCCGCGCTCACTTCTTCGAGCTGGGCGGACACTCGCTGCTCGCCACCCGGCTCGTCGCCCGGGTGCGCGACGCCTTCGGCGTGGAGCTGCCGCTCGCCGCGGTGTTCGCGGCCCCGACCCTCGCCGGGCTCGCGGCAAAAATCGAGAACGCCGGGACCTCTGCCGTGCTGCCACCGGTCCGGCGGATCGATCGCGGCGGACCGCTTCCCGTCTCCTTCGCCCAGGAGCGGCTCTGGTTCCTGGAGCAGCTCGAGCCGGGGTCCGCGGTCTACAACCTCGCGGGAGCGCTTCGCCTGCGCGGTCGGCTCGACGTCTCCGCCTTGGAAAAGGCGCTGGCCGAGATCGGAAGGCGTCACGAGGTCCTCCGCGCCACCTTCCGGCCGGTGGAGGGGCGGCTGATGGCGGTCGTGGGGGAGGGGAGCTTCGAGCTGCCGGTGGTGGATTGGAGCGAGGGTCTTCTCCGGACCGAGGCCTCCCGTCCGTTCGACCTGGAGTCCGGCCCGCTCTGGCGCGGCCTCCTGCTCCGTCTCGGCACCGAGGAGCACCTCGCGCTGGTCACCTTCCACCACGCCGTCTCGGACGGCTGGTCGATGGGAGTGCTGGCGCGCGAGGTGGCGGCGCTCTATGAAGCGTTCGCCGCCGGCCGGCCGTCGCCTCTGCCGGAGCTGCCCGTCCAGTACGCCGATTTCGCCGCCTGGCAGCGGCATTGGCTCCGGGGCGAGGCCCTGGAGGCCCAACTCGGGTACTGGCGGGAGCGGCTGAGCGGGTCCGTCCCTCTCGACCTGCCGGGTGATCGGCCGCGGCCGGCGGTGCGGAGCCCGCGCGGCGCGCGGGTGGCGATCGAGCTGCCGGCCTCCCTCGGCACGGCGCTCGCGGCATTCGCCCGGCGCGAGGGGGCCACGCTCTTCATGGTCCTCCTCGCCGCCTTCCAGACCCTGCTCGGCCGCCACGCCGGGCAGACCGACGTCAGCGTCGGCTCGCCGGTCGCCAACCGCCGCCGGCCGGAGCTGGAAGGGCTGATCGGCTTCTTCGCCAACACCCTGGTGCTGCGCGCCGACCTCTCCGGCCCGACTTCGGACGGACCGGCGTTCCGCGAGCTGCTGGCCCAGGCGCAACGGACGGCGCTCGACGCCTACGCCCACCAGGACCTCCCCTTCGAGCGCCTCGTCGAGGAGCTGCAGCCGGAGCGCACGCTCGCCGGGACGCCGCTCTTCCAGGCGATGCTCGTGCTCCAGAACGCGCCGATGCCCCGCCTGGAGCTGCCCGGCCTAACGGTCGAGGCGCACCCGGTCGACATCGGCACGGCCAAGTTCGACCTCACCCTGTCGCTGACCGAGCGCGACGGCGTCCTGACCGGCTGGCTGGAGCTCTCGTCCGACCGGTTCGACACGGTCACCGGTCACCGGCTTGCCGGCCGCTTCGAGGCCCTGCTCCAGGGCGTCGCCGCAGCGCCCGGCATGCCGATCGCTGCGCTGCCGCTGCTCCCGGCGGCCGAGCAGGCGCAACTGCTCCGGGAGTGGAACGACACGGCGGCGCCCTGGAGCCCAGGGCTCCTGCACCGGCTGGTCGAAGAACAGGCGGCGAGGACCCCCGACGCGATCGCTGTCGAAGATCTGGAGGAGCAGGTCTCGTATGCCGGTCTGGTCCGGCGCGCAGGGGGGCTCGCCGGCCGGCTCGCGGCCCTCGGCGTCGGACCGGAGGTGCCGGCGGCCGTCGCCATCGCGCCTTCGGTCGAGCTGACGGTGGCCCTGCTCGCGGTCCTCGAGGCCGGCGGGTTCTACGTGCCGCTCGATCCGGAGTCGCCCGCCGAGCGCCGCGCCGGGATGTTGGAGGACGCTGGCGCGCGGGTGCTCCTGGAAGGCGAGGCCGCGGTCGTGCCGCTCGGCGGCCCTCAGACTCCAACTTTAAGAGAAGAGGTGGAGAGCGGCTCGGCCGCCTATGCGGTCTTCACCTCGGGCTCGACCGGACGCCCGAAAGGAGTGGTGGTCCCCCACCGCGCCATCGTCCACCGCATCCTCTGGGGACAGTCGGTGTATCCCCTGGACGCGGCGGACCGGGTGCTCCAGAGCGCCGGGCTCGGGTTCGACTTCGCGGTCTGGGAGGTTTTCGCGCCGCTCGCGGCCGGCGCGAGGCTGGTGATGCCTCCGCCGGACGGCGCCCTGGTGGAGACCATCCAGGAGCACGGGATCACCTGTCTCCACTTCGTCCCGGCGACCCTTCAAGCCGCCCTTGCCGAGCCGGGCTTCGCGCGCTGCGCTTCGCTGCGCACGGTCTTTTCGGGCGGGGAGGCGCTGCCGGTGGCGCTTGCAGAGCGCTTCCTGGCGCTGTCCGGGGCCGACCTCTGGAACCAGTACGGCCCGACCGAAGCCACCGTCGACGTCACCTTCCACCGCTGCCGGGGGGAGGCGCCGGGCACGACGGCGCCGATCGGGCGTCCGATCTGGAACACGCGACTGTACGTGCTGGACCGGTCGCTGCGGCCAGCGCCCCCCGGCGCGGCGGGAGAGCTCCATCTCGGCGGCGAAGCGCTCGCCCGCGGCTACCTGGGCCGTCCGGACCTCACGGCCGAGCGCTTCCTCCCCGATCCGTTCGGGCCGCCGGGCGGCCGGCTCTACGCCACCGGTGACCGCGCGCGGCATCTGCCGGACGGCGCGGTCGAGTTCCTCGGCCGACTCGACGACCAGGTCAAGGTCCGGGGCGTGCGCATCGAGCCGGCCGAGGTGGAGGCGGCGCTGCTGCGCCACCCAGGAGTCCGCGAGGCGGCGGTGCTGGCGCGGCAAGGCCCCGGCGGCGACACGGCGCTGGTGGCTTACGCCGCGACGGAGCTCCGGCCCGGCGACCTGCGGGCGCACCTGGAGACGCGGCTGCCGCCCTTCATGATCCCATCCCGCTTCGTTCTCCTGGAGGAGCTTCCCCACACCCCCAGCGGCAAGGTGGACCGCCGCGCGCTCGGCCGGGCGCCGCTGCCCGAGATCCTGTCCGATCCGGCCGCGGCGCCGCGCACCCCGGTCGAGGAGCTACTCGCGGGGATCTACGCCGAGCTGCTCGGCGTCGAGAGGGTCGGCCCGCGGGACGGCTTCTTCGACTTGGGCGGGCATTCTCTGCTGGCGACCCGGCTTGCCTCGCGCGTCCGGGCGGTCCTCGGGGTGGAGCTGCCGGTGCGGGCGGTCTTCGAGAGCCCCGCCGTGGCCGAGCTGGCCGGCAGGATCGAGCTGCTGCGCCAAGCCGGACCGGGAGAAGCCCTGCCTCCTCTAGAGAGGATCCCGAGGGATGGAGCGCTACCGCTCTCCTTCGGCCAGGAGCGGCTCTGGGTGCTCGACCGGCTGGCGCCCGGCGGCACGGCCTACAACCTGCCCGCGGCGGTGCGCCTGCGGGGTCCTCTGGACACCCCCGCGCTGGCGGCGGCGCTCGCCGAGATCGTGCGCCGGCACGAGGTGCTGCGGACCCTCTACAGTGAGGTCGACGGCGGTCCGGTGCAGGTCGTGGCCCCGGCGGCGGACCGGCCGCTGCCGGTGGTGGACCTGGCCTGCCGGGAAGAGGCCCTGCGGCTCGTCCGGGAGGAGGCGCGCCGGCCGTTCGACCTCGGCGCCGAGCCTCCGCTGCGCGGCACGCTGCTGCGGCTGGGCGTGGAGGATCATCTGGCGCTGGTGACCTTCCACCACATCGCCTCGGACGCCTGGTCGATCGGGGTCTTCGTACGCGAGCTGGCCGCGCTCTATGAGGCGTTCTCGCACGGACGCCCATCCCCGCTGCCGGAGCTGCCAGTGCAGTACGCCGACTTCGCCGCCTG
>JBKKAU010000839.1:0-5929 GCA_046714475.1 Thermoanaerobaculia bacterium | reverse complement strand
CCCATGGACCAGCCGTCCGAGACGATGTGGTGCATCGTCATCAGCAGGAGATGGTCCCGTTCACCCAGCCGGACCAGGGAGAGCCTCAGCAGCGGGCCGCGCGCCAGGTCGAACGGCCGCCGCGCCTCCTGGAGCGCGATCTCGCGCGCCCGGGCCTCTCGCTCCGGCAGGCCTGACAGGTCCAGCACCGGCAGGCGCGGACGCAGCTCCGGAGCGATGACCTGCGCCGGCCGACCCTCCCGCGCGGCGAAGGTGGTGCGCAGCGCCTCGTGCCGGCGCGCCACCTCGGCGAAGACCCGTTCGATCATGCCGGCCGGCAGCTCACCGGCGAGGCGCACCGCCAAGGGGATGTTGTAGGCGGGGTTGCCCGGCTCGATCTGGTCCAGCAGCCATAGCCTCTGCTGCGCGAACGACAAGGGCAGCTCGCCCTCCCTGGGCACGGGTACGATCGGCGGCGCCGGCCGAACGTCCCGGCTCTCCCGCACGACCCGGGCCAGATCCGCGATCGTCGGCGATTCGAAGAGCCGGCGCAGCGGCAGCTCCACCCCCACCACCGCATCGATCCGGGATGCCACCTGGGTCGCCAGCAGCGAATGCCCGCCCAGGGCGAAGAAGTCGTCGTGGACCCCGACACGGTCCAGCCCCAGCAGCTCGGCCCAGATCGCAGAGAGCAGCTCCTCGATCGGATCAGCCGGGGAGACGTAACCTGCTCCTTCCACGGCGCCGGTCCGCTCCGGCGCCGGCAGGGCCCGGCGGTCCACCTTGCCGTTCGGCGTCAGCGGCAGGGCTTCCAGAGGCACGAAGACCGCCGGCACCATGTGCTCCGGCAGCCGTCCGGCCAGGAAGGCGCGCAGCTCGCCCGCCTCGGGGAGGTCACCGGTCGCATAGGCGACGAGGAGCCGGAGGCCCGGCACATCCTCCCGCGCCAGGACCACGCACTCCTGCACTCCGGGGTGGCTCCCCAGCACCGCCTCGATCTCCCCCAGCTCGATGCGGAAACCCCGGACCTTGACCTGGTGGTCGACGCGGCCCAGGAACTCCAGGCCGCCGTCCGGCAACCGGCGCACGAGGTCGCCCGTGCGGTACAGACGCGAGCCGGGCTCGCCCCCCCATTCCCGCGCGAACGGGTCGGGCACGAACCGCTCGGCGGTGAGGTCGGAGGCGCCCAGGTAACCGCGGGCCAGAAGGGGACCGCCGAGGCACAGCTCGCCCGCGGCCCCGCCCGGGACCAGTCCACCGCGGCGGTCCAGGACGTAAGAGCAACGGGCGGCCGGGGGGCGGCCGATCGAGACCCTGCCGGAGCTCCTCCCCGGCATGATGTCGGCGGCGGTGGCGGTGACGATCGCTTCGGTCGGACCATAGCCGTTGATCAACCGGACCCCGGCCGGCGCCCGGAGCGACCACAGGCGCTCCGCCTCGGCCGGCAGGGCTTCGCCGCCGATCAGGATCAAGCGCAACGGCAGCCCCGGCTCCACCGCACCGCCGGCGGCCGCGCCGATCCACTGATGGAAGTAGGCGGTGGGCAGGTCGAGCATCGTGAGCTGCAGCTCCTGGACCCGGTCCAGCAGGCCCGCCGGCTCCCACAGGTCCGCGCCGCGCAACACCACCGTGGCTCCGGTGGTCAAAGGCAGGAGGAGGTCCTCCATGGAGATGTCGAAGCTCGGCGAGGAGAACGCCAGCACCCGGTCCCGCCGGTCGACTCCATAGAGCGCCGTGACGCTCGCCAGATGCCGGGCGGCCCGTCCATGCTCGACGCCCACGCCCTTGGGCCTCCCCGTCGATCCGGAGGTGTAGATGATCCAGGCCAGGCTTTGCGGCAGGGGCCGCGGCAGGCCTGCGTCGGCCTCTGCCTCAGGAGCCAGAACCTGCTCCCTCGTGAGGACGACCGGAGCGCCGGAGTCCGCCAGCAGAAACTCCCGGCGCTCCGCGGGATAGGACGGGTCCAGGGGCAGATAGACACCGCCGGCTTTCAAGGTGGCGACGAGGGCGACGACCAGCTCGGGCGACCGTTCCAGGCGGACGGCCACCGGTACCTCCGGCCCGACGCCCAGACGGCGAAGGCGCCGCGCCAGCCGGTCGGCCCTGGCATGGAGCTCGCCATACGTCAGATGCTCCCCAGTCTCTCCCAGAACCGCCAGGGCGTCCGGCGCCAGATCCCTCTGGCGGTCCAGGAGGTCCTGGAGGCAGAGGCCCAGGGCACCCTCCAGAGCGGCCGGAGCGGCGCCGTTCCACTCACGGATGAGCTGATGGCGCTCGGCGGCCGAGACCAGGGGCAACTCCGCGATGGGCCGGTCCGGCTCCGCCGTCACGCCGTCGAGCAGGCGTTCGAGCTGACCGAGCATCCGTGCCGCGGTGACGTCGTCGAACAGGTCGGCGTTGTACAGCAGGCTGCCCCGGAGGCCCTGCGGCGTCTCCGCAAACGCCAGAACCAGATCGAACTGGGTGCTCCGGCTCTCGCTCGACAGAGGCCTCAAGGTCAGGCCCGGCAGGGACAGGGCCTCCAGGGGCACGTTCTGCAACAGGAGCATCACCTGGAACAGGGGCGAATGGGAAAGGCTCCGCACCGGCGCCAGCTCGTTGACCAGCTTGTCGAACGGCAGCTCCTGGTGCGCGTAGGCGTCCAGGGACGTGGTCCGGACCTGAGCCAGGAGCTGACGGAAATCCGGAGATCCGGACAGACCGGTGCGGAAAACCAAGGTGTTCACGAAGAGGCCGATCAGGCCTTCGACCTCCCGACGGTTGCGGCCGGCGATCGGCGAGCCTACCAGGACGTCCTCCTGGTCTGCCAGGCGCCCGAGCAGCGCCGAAAACGCGCTCAGCAGGACCATGAACAGGGTCGCCCCCTCGCGCCGGCTCGCCGCGAGCCGCGCCGACAGCTCGGGCGGTAGCGCTAAGGACAGGGTCCGGGCGCGCGTGGACTGGACCGCCGGGCGAGGGCGGTCGGCAGGCAGCTCCAGGAGCGGCGGCGCGCCGGCCAGCTGCGTCCGCCAGAAGGAGATCTCGGAAGCCAGGACCTCTCCCTCGAGCCAGCGCCTCTGCCAGGCGGCGAAGTCGGCATACTGGACCGGCAGCTCCGGCAGCGGTGAAGCCTCGCCGCGGCTGAACGCCCCGTAGAGCGCCGCCAACTCGCGCAGGAACACCAGGATCGACCAGCCATCCGAGACGATGTGGTGCATGGTCACCAGGACGGCGTGCTCCCCGCCCCCCATCCGCAGCACTCTCACCCGCACCAGAGGACCCTGGATGAGGTCGAACGGCCGTGCCGCCTCTTCATCGGCCTGGCGCCTCGCCTCCACCTCGCGCGGCCCCTCCGGCAGGCCCGAGAGGTCCAGCAGCGACAGGGCAGGGCGCGGCTCCGCCGCGATCCGCTGGACCGGCCGGCCGTCGAGGATGGCGAACGTGGTCCGCAGCGACTCGTGCCGCCGGATCAGCTCGGCGAAGACGCGGTCCAGCAGCTCCGCGTCCAGGGCGCCGCTCGAGCGCACCGCCAGAGGGACGTTGTATACGGCGCTGCCCGGCTCGAGCTGATCGAAGAACCAGAGCCGATGCTGGGCGAAGGAGCGCGGCAGGGCGCCGTCCCGGGGCACGCGGACGAGCGGCGGCGCCGGCCGGCTCTCCCGGCCCTCCCGCACCGCCCGCGCCAGGCCCGCCACCGTCGGCGCCTCGAACAGCCGGCGCAGCGGCAGCTCCATCCCCAGCACCTCGCGGACCCGGGACGCCACCTGCGTCGCCAGCAACGAGTGACCGCCCAGGGCGAAGAAGTCGTCGCGCGCCCCGACGCGCTCCAGCCCCAGCACCTCGGCCCAGATCCCGGCCAGCAGCTCCTCCGTTGGATCACCCGGGGCTACATAGCCCTCCCCGGCCTCGGGACCGGTCCGCTCCGGCTCCGGCAGCGCCTTGCGGTCCACCTTGCCGTTCGGCGACAGAGGCAACGTGTCCAGGAAGACAAACACCGACGGCACCATGGCCTCGGGCAGCGTCCCCTGGAGGTGCTCGCGCAGCTCCGGGACCGCCGGCATCGTCTCCCGCGTGGTCAGCCAGGCGACCAGGCGCAGGTACCCGGACCCGTCCTCCAGGGCGCCGACGACCGCCTCCCGCACGCCGGGATGGCGCAGCAGCGCCGCCTCGACCTCACCCGGCTCGATGCGGAAGCCCCGGATCTTGAGCTGGTCGTCCGTGCGGCCCAGGTACTCCAGCGCGCCGTCCGGGCGGAACCGGGCCAGGTCGCCGCTGCGGTAGAGCCGCGCGCCGGGCTCTGCCGAGGACGGCGAGAACGGATCCGGGACGAACCGCTCCGCCGTCCGCGACGGGTCCCGCCGGTACCCCCGGGTGACCCCCTCGCCGCCGATCCACAGCTCGCCCGCGACCCCTGGCGGTACGAGCTGGAACCTCCGGTCCACCACGTACAGGCGCGCTCCCGCGATCGGCCGCCCGATCGGCAACGACCCGGAGACGGACGCCTCGGCCGGCGCCTCGTAGACGGAGCAGCCCACCACCGTCTCGGTGGGGCCGTACTCGTTGAAGATCCGAGTTTTCGGAGCATGCTCGCGCCAGAAGTCCAGACTGTCGTGGCGCAGCGCCTCGCCGCCCACCACCAGCGCCCGGGTCCAGCCCGCCACCGACTCCGGGGAGACCTGGCGGGCCAACAGGTCCAGGTGGGCCGGCGTCAGCTTGACGAGACTGAAATCCGCTTCGGGACGGACGGTGGCGGCGAGCGCCTCGACCCCTCTCTCCTCCGGCAGCAGCGTCACCGGCCGGCCGGCCAGCAGCGGCGCCCACAAGCTGGTCACCGTCAGGTCGAAGGCGAACGAGGAGTGGACCGGCGCCCCGCGGCCCGCATCCGCCTCGTAGGCCTGGACGGCCCAGTCGAGATAGCGCGCCAGCGCCCGGTGCTGCACCATCACCCCCTTGGGCCGGCCGGTCGAGCCTGACGTGTAGAGGATGTAGGCCAGGCTCTCCGGATCGACGTCGGGCAACGCCGCGGCGCTCTCGGCGGCCAGCGCCTCTTCACCCGCGGCGATCACCAGCGCGGCGCCCGCGTCCGCGAGCAGCATCGCCTGGCGCTCCTCCGGATGCGCCGGATCGAGCGGCAGGTAGACCCCGCCCGCCTGGAGCACCGCCAGCGCCGCGATGACCAGCTCCGGCGAGCGCTCCAGCCGCAGCCCCACGACGACCTCCGGCCCGACACCCCGGGTTACCAGATGGCCGGCGAGGCGCTTCGCCCGGCGGGCTACCTCTCCAAAGGTCAGACGCCGGTCGCCCTGGATCAGCGCCACCTCGCCCGGGCAGCGGGAGGCCCGGGACTGGAACCGGCGGTGGAGCCACGGCTCCGCCAGAGCCGCCGCCGCCGTGTCGTTCCAGGCCGACAGGATCTGGAACCGCTCCGTCCCGGTCAGCAACGGCAGCTCCGCCGCCGGGCTCTCCGGATCGGCCACGGCCGCTTCGAGCAGGACCTGGTAATGCTCCAGGAGCCGGGCCGCCGTCGCGGCGTCGAACAGATCGGTGTTGTACTCCAGGACGCCTTCGAAACCCCGGTCCTGCCGCCCTCCCAGGACCAGGGTAAGGTCGAACTTCGCCACCGCGCCGTCCACCGGAAACGGCGTCAAGGCGAGCCCCGGCAGCGACAGGCTCTGGCCGGGGGCGTTCTGGAGCACGAGCATCACCTGGAACAGCGGCGAGTGGGCCAGGTCGCGCTCCGGGACCAGCTCCTCCACCAGGCGCTCGAAAGGCACGTCCTGGTGGGTGTAGGCGTCGAGCGCCGCCTCACGGACACGCCCGATCAGCCCGGCGAAACCGGGCGACCCCGACAGATCGGCGCGCAGGACCAGGGTGTTGACGAAGAAGCCGATCAGCCCCTCGATCTCCTGGCGGTTGCGGCCGGCGATCGGAGTGCCGACGAGCACGTCCTCCTGGCCGGCGTGGCGGCCGA
>JBKKAU010000838.1:0-3859 GCA_046714475.1 Thermoanaerobaculia bacterium | reverse complement strand
GTCCAGGCCCGTACCTCGTCCTCGCCGACGGTGAAAAACGAGATCACCCCCAGCAGCTCGTAGCTCGCCCGGTTCACCCGGTCGAGGCTCGGCTCGGAGAGGCCGAGGTCGGCCAGGAAGTCCTTCTGCTCCTCGGCGGAGAGCCGGCTGATCTCCTGCTCGATCGGGGCGCTCACCGTCACCTCCACCACCCCCTGCCGCAGCTCTACCCCCAGGGACGCCGCGGTCTCGCCGAGGCGGGACTCGTCGACGTTCAGCACGGTCAGAAGGGGCTTGGCGGAGAGGAGCTGGAAGCCGCGCAGGCGCCGCTCGTCGTCGGGCTGGAGCTCGACCTCGCGCAGCGGTCTCTCGGCTTCGAGCGCGGGCAGGATCACCTCGGAAAGCAAGGCCTTCTCGCGCTGCTCTTCGGCGGTGAGGCCGCGTTTCACCGCCTTGTCCAGCCGCTCGATCCGCCGTTCGACGATGTCATGGTCGGCGAGGATCAGCTCCAGGTCGATGTTGGCGACGTCGCGCGCCGGGTCGACGCTCCCCTCAGAGTGGAGGATCTCGGGGTCCTCGAAGGCGCGGACCACGTGCACCAGGGCGTCGACGGTCTTGAGCTTGGCGAGGTCGAGGCTCTCGGCGCTCTCGCCGCGCTTGATGCCGGGGATGTCGACGTACTGGACGTTCGCCGGCACGTAGCGCTTCGGGTTGAAGAGATCGCGCAGCTTTTCGAGCCGCGGGTCGCGGACGGTGGCGATCCCGATGTTGGTCTGGCTCGAGGTCGCGTACTTGTCCGTCGCCTGCTGCGAGGCGGTCAGCGTATTGAACAGCGTCGTCTTTCCCGACTTGGGCAAACCGAGGATGCCGAGTTGCACGGGGTGTTTCCCTCCGGAGCGGACCTGCGTGGCGCGGGGAGGTTACCGTCTCGGGGGCGGCAGGTCAAATCGGCGGGGAAGCCGCGGGGGGCTGGAAGTTGTTCTCTGAAGGGCAGGGCGGCCCCGCAGCCGCCCGTCCACGATTAGACTTTCAGGAAAGAGCCCGCGTCACGCCGGTCTTTCAGGAGATATCCCTCATGCTCCGTTCTCTCATTCTCTCTTTCGCCGTTCTCTTCCTCCTCGGGACCCTGCCCGCCGCGGCCCAGACGCCGCCGGCCCCGCCTGCTGATGGCGCCTCGCCTCTCTTCGGCGAGGAGATCGAGGTGCGGGTGGTCAACCTCGAGGTGGTGGCCACCGACCGTCAGGGCAACCGGGTGCCGGACTTGAAGCCTTCGGACTTCCGGCTTCTGGTCGACGGCAGGGAGACCCCCATCGAGTTCTTCACCGAGGTGCGCGGCGGCCAGGCCGTCGCCCCGGCGGCGAGCGGCGAGGGGCCGGCGGTACCCGGGCTCGCGAGCTTGGCGCCGGGGAGCCCCGTCGGCACCAGCTATCTGGTCTTCATCGATGACTTTTTCTCGCTGGGGCCGCAGCGCAACAACGTGCTGCGGGCGCTCCAGGAGGACCTCGGCCGGCTCGGGCCGGAGGACCGGATGGCGGTCGTCGCCTACGACGGCCGGGACCTCGAGATGCTCAGCAGCTGGTCGAGCTCCCAGCGGGACCTGTCGCGGGCGTTCCAGCAGGCCATCGGCCGGCGGACGCGCGGCATCGACCGTCTGGCGGATCTGCGGAGCTTCGAGTCCTCGCAGGACATGACGGGCGGTTTGAGGTCGCGCTCGGATTTCATATCGTCCCTGTCGTTCGAGGAGCGGGACTATGCGCGGCGCCTTTCGAACCAGGTCCAGCAGGTGGTCACCGCGGCGGCGAGCACGCTGCGCGGGTTCGCCTCGCCGCCGGGACGCAAGGTGATGCTGCTGCTGTCGGGCGGCTGGCCCTACCGGGTGACGGAGTACGTATTGAACGATCCGATCCGCACGGCGATGAGCCGCGAGGTGGTCGAGGGGGAGGAGCTCCTGCGCCCGCTCACCCAGACCGCCAACCTCCTGGGCTATACCCTCTACCCGGTGGACGTGCCCGGGGTCGAAGGGATCCGGGGGGTGAACGCCGCTTCCCAGGGACCGGGTTCGACCTCTTTCAACCTGCGCGAGCAGGAGGTGCACGCCGCGCTGGACTTCGTGGCCCGGGAGACCGGCGGCCGGGCATTTCTCGGCGGCCGGCGCGGCAAGGCGCTGGAACTGGCCGAGTCCGACACGCGCTCCTACTACTGGCTGGGCTTCACGCCGAACCGGCAGCGCAACGACGAGCGCCACGCGGTGCGGATCGAGGCGCGACGGCCGGGCCTCACGGTGCGCTCGCGGGACAGTTTCCTCGACCTGTCGCGGCGGGCGGAGGTCTCGATGATGGTCGAGAGCGCGATGCTTTTCGGGTCCTTGCCGGGCGCCGCGCCGATGCCGATGCAGGTGGGCCAGCCGGTCAAGGCGGGCCGCCGCGAGATGGAGGTCCCGATCATCCTGCAGATCCCGGTGGACGCCTTCGACCTGGTACAAATGGAGGGCCGGTACGTGGCGCGGCTGGAGTTGCGCGTCGCCGCGACCGACGACAAGGGCGGCCGCTCGGCGATCCCAGTGGTCCCGATCGACCTCGCGGGCGACAAGCCGCCGGCGCCGGGCAGCGTCTTCCGCTACGAGACCCGCGTCCGGCTCCGCAACGCTCCGCACCACCTGGTCGTCGCGGTCTTCGACCCGATCAGCGGCAAGATCACGACGGCGGAGGCGGATGTGAAGCCGGGACGGTGAGGCCATTGCGGAGCCTGTATCTCTGAGCGTAGGCTTGGGATATGAAGACCATCGAAACCCATGTCACCGTCGCTCCAGATGGGAAAATAGGGGTACCGGCTCAGGTGTCCTCGGATCTCGCTCCGGGGGAGCATCGTGCGCTGCTCGTCATCCAGGAGGATGTGAAGACCGCCGCCGCAGCCTCAAAGCCGCCTCTGCGTCTCCACATCCTTGATGAGAAGCCACCGCTGAACACCTCCTTCCGTCGAGAAGACATCTATGGCGGTCTCCGTCCAGCTTCTCGATCTTATGAAGGAGTACAAGGTAAGCGGCAAGCAGGTTCATGATGCGAACATCGTCAGCAGCATGCTCACGCATGGCATCGAACGCATCCTGACCCACAACACGGACGATTTCGTGCGATTCCGAAAGCTTGTTCGTATTCTGCCTCTAGCCTCCTAAACTCTCGGAGAGCGCCCTCTCCAGATCCCCGTCCCCACAGTCTACCGTCAAACCCACCCACGCAGCTCCAGGCCGCCGACCAGGAGCGTGGGCGAGCCGATCATGCCGTCCAGGGGGTGGAAGGTGAGGTCGCGGCCGGTGGCCTGGATGCCGTGGAGGAAGGCGCCGATGCCGCCGGTGAGCCAGGCGCCGGCGACGGGGGCGCTCGCCCGGCCGCCATGGACGGCGAAGCCGCAGACCGGCAGGGCGAAGCGGTCGGCGGCGAAGTCGAAACGGCCGCCCCCGGTGACGTCGATCAGGTAGTAGCCGCGCTCCATGGAGCCCAACAGCGAGACCACCGGCGTCCGGGCGTCCGGCTTCAGATAGAAGTGGGTCGGCCCCGGCGCGGGGAGGTCGCGGAAGCTCGGCCGGCGGCTGCAACCGGACGTCGCTCCGGCCGCGGACCCCTCCTGCCACCAGGCGAGCAGCGGCTGGTGATGGATCCCCGACTCGACCAGCACCACCTCCCGCGAAGCCACCCCTTCGCCGTCGACCGGCGACTCGAAGGCGCCGCCCGGCAGCCGGCCGTTGTCGATCAGCGTCAGCCGGTCGCTGCCGATCCGGCCCCGGCGGTCGCGCCGGCCGGTGAGGAGCGCGGTCGAGCGCGGGCCCACGAACAGCGGCAGGAGCCCGGCGAGGAGGCGCGTCGCGACCGGCGGCGCGAGCAGC
>JBKKAU010000837.1:0-4483 GCA_046714475.1 Thermoanaerobaculia bacterium | reverse complement strand
CCGGCGCTCCTCTTCTTCCTCCCACAGCCTGCGCTGCTCGGCATCCCTGCCGCGCCGCCGCTTGATGGCGAAGAGCGCCAGCAGGGTGATGCCGACCCAGAGGGTGAACGAGCTGGTGAGCGCCGGGACCCAGCGGTACCAGAGGGTCTGGCGGCGCCAGAACTCGGCCTCGGCCCGCGCCAGCGCCGTACCGGCGGCGCGCTCGAAGGCGGCCTCGAACGGCTGGCCGGCCGCGACCCCCGCGAGGACCGCCGCCGCCGTGCCCTGGCCGTGCTCCTCCAGGAGATAGCGCACGAACGCGCCGGAGACCGCGTAGGCCTGGTGGACCTGGCCGGTGCCGCCGGTGAACCAGCGGTCGAGCTCCGCCAGCGGCACCTCGCCGCCAGCCATCACCGTGACCGTCACCCGCGACCAGTCCTCGAACCCCCAGCCGATCTCGGTCGCCATCGCCACCCCTTCATGGAACCAGCGCGGCAGCGGCTGTCCGCCCCCGGCACGCGCGATCAGGATGTGCGCCACCTCGTGGCGGAGCAGGTCTTCCAGCGAGGAGTCCGGGTAGGAAGGCGTGCGCGACGGGAAGAGCACCACGGTCCCCCGCTCCCCCATCGCGTAGCCCGCGACCCAGGGCGGCGTGCGCCGCGCCAGGTCGGAGTCCTCGGGCGCCAGCAGGACCCGGATCGGCGGTCCCGCCCGCTCCAGCCCCACCAGACGCATCGTGTCCTCCAGCCGGCCCGGGTCCAGGCCGCGGAGACGGCGCGCGATGGCGTCGAGCTCCGGCGGCGCTTCGACCTCCCAGCGCAAGCCGGCGCCCTCCTGGGCCGGAAGACCGAACGCCAGAAGGAGCAGGAGGAGATAGAGGACGCGGCGGAGGCGGGGCATGGGGGGATCGTAGCGCGCGCCGGAAGGTTTCGGATTCTTCAATAAGCTGTTAGGCTCCTTTCGAGGAGGCGTACCATGCCGAGACTCGTACTCCGTTGCTACCTGCTCCTGGGCCTCTTGATGGCGGCCGCGGCCCAGGCCGCGGTCCCGTCCGGCTTCACGGACGCGCTGGTGACCAGCGTCGGCGGCCCGACCGCGCTGGCGTTCACGCCAGACGGCCGCCTGCTGATCACCACCCAGGGCGGATCGCTGCGGATCTATCAGAACGGCGCGCTGCTCGGCGCCGCGGCCCTGACCATCCCCGCGGCTCAGATCTGCAATGCTTCGGAGCAGGGCCTGCTCGGGGTCGCTGTCGACCCGGCCTTCTCCACCAACAATTACATCTATCTCTTCTATACGGCAGAGAAGCCGGGCCGCTGCGTCAACCGGGTCTCCCGCTTTACCCTGCCGGCCAGCAACGTCATCAATACCGCGACCGAGTTGGTCCTGGTGGACGAGATGCCTTCGCCGGCGGGCAACCACAACGCCGGTGACGTGCAGTTCGGCCGCGATGGCTACCTCTACATCTCGATCGGCGACGGCGGCTGCGATTACGCCAACAACAGCGGCTGCGCGGGGAGCAACGACGCGGCCCGCGACCAGCACGTGCTGACCGGCAAGATCCTGCGGATCACCTCGACCGGCGGCATCCCGCCCTCGAACCCGTTCCAGGGCGCGGGCACGGCGCGCTGCAACACCGGCGCGACCACCGCCGGCAACCGCTGCCAGGAGACCTTCGCCTGGGGGCTGCGCAACCCGTTCCGCATCGCCTTCGACCCCAACGCGGCCGGGACGCGCTTCTTCATCAACGACGTCGGCCAGGGGTCCTGGGAGGAGATCGACCTCGGGCAGGCCGGGGCCGACTACGGCTGGAACTGCCGCGAGGGGGCGCACACCAACAACACGGGCGGGCCCTGCTCCCCCACCCCGGCGGGCATGGTCGATCCGATCTACGAGTACAGCCACAACACCGGCTGCGGCTCGATCACAGGCGGCGCCTTCGTGCCCAACGGCTTCTGGCCTTCCGCCTATGACAACGGCTATCTCTACAGTGATTACGTCTGCGGCCGGATCTTCCGGCTCACCCCCGCGGCGGGCGGCGGCTACACCTCGACCGACTTCGCGACCGGTCTGGGGAGCAGCAGCGCCGTCCACCTGACCTTCGGGCCGTTCGGCACCAGCCAGGCGCTCTACTACACGACCTACGCCAGCGGCGGGCAGGTGCGGCGGATCTCCTACAACGTCCCGGGGACCAACAACGCGCCGACGGCGGTGGCGTCCGCCAACCCGACCTCGGGCGCGGTACCGCTCGACGTCACCTTCGACGGGACCGGCAGCAGCGACCCGGACGCCGGCAACACGCTGACCTACTTCTGGACCTTCGGCGACGGCACGCCGGAGACGTCGACCACCTCGCCGACGATCGTCCACCGCTACACCTCGGCCGGCGCCTTCACCGCCTCGCTGCGCGTGCGGGACAACAATCTCGCCTTCTCCGCGCCGGTGACGGTCCAGGTGAGCCCGGGCAACACGCCACCGACGCCGTCGATCTCCTCGCCGGCGGCGGGCGCGCTGTTCCGCGTCGGGCAGAGCGTGACGCTGACCGGGAGCGCCACCGACGCGCAGGACGGGACGCTGCCGGCAAGTGGGCTCTCCTGGTCGGTGATCCTGCACCACGACACCCACACCCACCCCTTCTTCGGCCCGGCCGCGGGCAACAACGTCATGTTCACCACGCCGGCCCCCGAGGATCTGGCGGCGGCGGCCAACAGCTATCTGGAGGTCCGGCTGACGGCGACCGACTCCCAGGGCCTGTCGTCTACGGTCACACGCGATTTCAACCCGAGGAAGGTGGACATAACCTTCCAGACCAGCCCCACGGGGCTCCGGCTGACGGTCAACGGCACCAGCCTCACCGGGCCGCAGACCGTGACCTCGTGGGACGGCTATACGCTGAACGTCGACGCTCCGGACCAGTCGAGCGGCGGCCAAGCCTATCTCTTCAGCTCCTGGTCGGACGGCGGCGCGGCGGCGCATTCCATCGTCACGCCGGCGTCGCCGGCCACCTACACGGCCACCTTCGCGCCGCCGACCACGACCGGGCCTCACAACTTCCACACGGTCACGCTCTGCCGGGTCGTCGACACGCGCAACGCCGCGGCTCCCCGCGGCGGCCCGGCGCTCGCCTCCAACACCGCGCGGACGTTCAATGTCGCCGGGGCCTGCGGCATCCCCGCGACGGCGGCGGCGATCGCGGTCAACGTCACGGTGGTGAACCCCAGCCGCGACGGCCACATCCAGATCTATCCGGCGGGTACGACGCCGCCGTCGGCGAGCGTCCTCAATTTCAGGGCCGGGCGTGCCCGGGCCAACAACGCCATCGTGCGTCTCGGCAGCGGGGGTGGCATCACGGCGCTGGGAGCGATGTCCGGCACCGGCTCGGTCCACCTGGTGATCGACGTGGCGGGGTACTTCGAGTAGGCCCTCCCCCCGGGGCGGGGGGGAGGGCAGGGAGGGGAGGGGGTCAGATCTCGGCCTTGCGCCGGTCGCGGACGGCGGCCACGATCAGCCAGAGTCCGAGCCCCATCAACGCCAGCGGCCAGAAGTCGACCAGCCACTCGAGGTCGATGACGAAGAAGCGGTCGAGGAACGCGATGAGGCCGATCAGCGTCAGGATGATGCCGGCCGCCAGCCCGCCCTGGCTCGCCCGCGGGTGCTTCGGCAGGTCGGTCAGCCCCAGGTCCTGGGCGTAGCCGTAGTTGATCAACGTCGCCTGGCGGTAGGCGTCCATGACGCTGAACAACCAGAAAAAGGCGATGCCGAGGCCGAAGATCGGCTGGTCGCCATCGGCGGTGATGGCGATCAGGCTGGCGACGATCAGGAAGAACGTCAGGCCTCGCATGTAGAGGCCGTTGTAGATGTTCCCCAGACCGGGGAAGAGGGACAGGAACGCGGCCAGCGCCGGGCTCTTGCGCGCCAGCCCATCCGGCAGGGGAGAGGTCGCAGGGACCGGCGGAGCGAGCGACGCGGGAGGCGCGGGAGGCGGCGCCTCCTGCGGCCAGGGGTTTTCCGAAGGGTTCATCTAAGGTCTCCTTTCCAGGGTCGATTCAAGTTTCTCGGAGAGCTCGGTCACCTCCGAGCCGAGGCTCTGGAGCGACGTCTCGAAGACGCGCCGGGTCTCTCCGTAGGTTTTCGAGGTCTCAGCCTCCAGGGTCTCCAGGCGCTCCCGGCCTTCCAAGGCGAGGGATTGCGCGACCCTCTCCAGCGGCTCGACCGGGTTGCCGAAGGCGGCGTACATCAGGGCCGCGAGCAGGTAGCTGGCGGCGATCGCGTAGCGCGGGCTGCGGATCCAGTCCGGAAAGGTCCGCTCGACCTGTGCTTCGGAGCGGGCGATCCCCCGCAGCCGTCCCCGTAGCCGGTCGGGCATGGGGATTTCCGGGAGCGGGAGCTTCACGACCATCGGGTCTCCGGACGGCCGGGCGGGGATCGCCTCCAGCCGGGCGCGCAGCCGGTCGGGCAGCGGCAGGCGGCGGGCGGCGGCGCGCTCGAGGGCCGCGGCATACTC
>JBKKAU010000836.1:0-16015 GCA_046714475.1 Thermoanaerobaculia bacterium | reverse complement strand
AGGTACCACAGGCCCTCCCCGCGGATATCGGCTCCGCGGGGCGGGCGGCTTACCCCGCGGGGAAAACGACTTTCCCCGCGGGGCGGGCGGTCTACCCCGAGGGGAAAACGGCTTTCCCCGGGGGGCGGGCGGCCTACCCCGAAGGGAAAACGACTTTCCCCGTGGGGCGGGCGGCCTACCCCAAAGGGAAAACGACTTTCCCTGAGGGGCGGGCAATCTACCCCAAGGGGAAAACGACTTTCCCCGGGGGGCACTGTCCTAGTTTGAATCCGCCTCGATCGCGGGCCGGTCGAGCAGCCCGATCAGCTCCGCGACCGTCCACAGGTGCGGCGTGACACCGGCCGCCATGGCAGGCGTGCAACGGATGCTCTGATGGAGCCGGCAGAAGTTGTAGAAGCAGAGGAACAGCCCCAGGGCCGCCACGTGGTTGCGGAGCTTCTTGGAGTGGGCGTTCGTGAGCCGCGTGTAGCGCCGCATGCCCATCCTCAAGGTCAGGTTGTGGCGTTCAACGTAGCTGGTAGAGACGTGCTTTTTGTCCGGCTCGCCTTGGACTACTCCCTTGACCGTTCCCAGGCACTCAGCCGGGCTGTATCGGTGCTGGCCTTCCGGAGCCGGGCCGTAGATCTTCTGAAGCATCGCGTAGTCGATCTCACCTGCGAAGGCATCCTCTACCGCGGAGAGGTACATCTTGTGCCCGTCCGTCGTGAGCTGTACCCGATTCGACAGACGGCTGGCGAGATCCTGCATGAACTCGGTAGCGCACCCGGAATCCCGGGAGCCGACCAGGAAGCAGGGGATCAGCTTCGTGTCGGCACAAATAGCAGTGAACGCCCAAAGGCTGCCGTAGCCGAAGACACCTTTCTTGTCCTGCGGTACATTCCGATCCTTCGCATAGCATACAGCCCACACTTCGTCAGCCTGTAGGCGCTTGCAGGGGAGGTTCCGGAGAGTCTCATCCATGTACCGGATGCAGGCTTCCCCAAGCTCAAGAGAGAGCTTCCCGACCGTGTCCTTGCTCACGTCCAGCATGCGGGCCGTCGCCCTCACGCTCATGCCTTCGACCAGGGCGGAGACGATCGCGGAACGCTTCTCGGTGCTGAGTACGTTTGCCATACTAGACACTATACTTGCCTCCGACTGGAAAGTAAATAGGTAGAGCGACTTGAGATGTAAAAAAAGAGCGGCGGCGAGCAAGCCGATGCCGCCGCTCCTCCCGGAGCTACGCCTTCCGGGCGAGGTAGGGCCACATCAGCTTCCAGCGCTTGTACGGGTAGGTATGCACCGCGTCCTCCCTTCTCCGGGTTGCGGACGCAGACGGTCAGGAGGTACACTTCCCCTGCTGAGACTCCCGGACCGTCTGCGTCCTGGTTCTCTGGAAGCCTCGGGGGCCGGAATCCCCCGAGGCTTTCGACTTGTAGGCTAGTGGCTTCCGTGGAGTGCCGGAAGAGGGAAGATCAGGCTTCCGTGATTTTCCCTCTCTGGGAAAATGAGGAATTCGTCATTTTCCCTCCCCCCCTCAAGTGAGCCTGTTCGGGCGCAGCAGGAGGTCCCGATAACCTCCCTGGGAAAGCCGTAGGGCGGCTACCAGGGCGCGCCGGGCGCTGTCTCTCGGATTCCCCTTATCGCTGTAAAGAACCTTGCCCATCGAGATCTGACTTGCTCCCGCCGCGTGACCGTCCAAGAGACGGACGTAGCGCCTATAGTGGTCAGCTCGCACGGTGCTGGAAGGGGGCTGTTTTACCTGGATCTTGCCCAACCGAACACATTCGGCCTGACACTCCAGTAGCGTCTCTCGGACCTCTTCAATCTGGGGTTCGATAGGGAGGCGGAGATCGAACGAGAACTCCGCCCGTTCGGGAAATCCAGACCAGAGTTTTGCATCGGGGTCGCCGTGGAGGGTAAAGACGTCCTCAGTGGCAACGGTTGAAGATGAGGCGATCATGTCCATGAGCATGCTGCGAAGTACAGGACCGACTTGTACCGCCCAACCGACTCCGGAATCGTGGAATGGGCGCTTCGGATCGACGGGATAAGAGAGCCCCCATGGCGTCCTGACTGCTTCCCAGGCAGCCTCAGTATCCACAGAATCGAAACCAGCTATAACATATCGGTTATAGGCATCTTGGTAGGCCGGGTTGCGTCTCAAAAACTCCCACGCCCAATCGTGTACACGGACTCCCTTGTCCAGATAGGCGTAGTCGCTTTCCCGATCCCATCGGAGCAGCGGCACGGCACCCCCCATCAGGTGCAACCCGTAGAGAAGAAATAGGGGCGCGGCGGGCCGGGCTACGGGGCACCCGGCTTTCGGCTCGCGACTTCCTAGCCGCGCCTTACAGGCTCGATTCTATCGGACGGGGAGAGGGAGGTCAGGAGGGAGTCTTCTTGCCCCATCGCTTCGCAGCGGCTTTCTGGGCGATCTCTCGGCGGCGTTCCGGGGTGAGCTTGCTTGCCCGCTTCTGGCCTCCCGTGGCCGCGCCCTTGCGCTTGGCGACGGTGGCGGGGTCGTTTTCCGGCAGCTCCTGCCGTGGCGCTTCCCCGATGATCTCCAGATAGACCTGATGCGCGGCCTGTACGGGATCGCGGGATCGCTTCGGACGGTTCGGCATGACGGGCTCCAAGGGTAGCACGGGC
The DNA here is from genome assembly GCA_046714475.1 of Thermoanaerobaculia bacterium. Classification (GTDB taxonomy): domain Bacteria; phylum Acidobacteriota; class Thermoanaerobaculia; order Multivoradales; family UBA5704; genus DASPJI01. Next base: position 13,384 of record JBKKAU010000836.1, on the reverse strand, counting down.
GGCCCGTCCAGGCGCCGCCCGCGGGGGGTCAGACGGACTCGCGCGCGTGGCGCTCGACGATCGGGGAGCGCTCCGGGAACTCTCCCCGGAGGATGACGGGCGCCAGCTCGGAGGCGAGCGCCTGACATTGACGGTAGGTGCGGAGCGTGGCGACGATACGCCGCTCCGGCAGGTGTACGAGGGTGTGGCGGTGACAGGCTTGGTATCCCCTGCCCTCTGCCGTGCCTCGGAAGACGCCGAAGGGAGGCGACAGGAAGCCCGGCAAGGTAACCTCCTGCCCGCCGTCCAGGACGACGGGAAACTGCCCTCTGCGCCACGCCAGAGGGATCGGCCGGCCGGCCCGGGCTCGCGCCTTCAGATAGGCGTCGAGCGCGTACGCGGCCCATGCGCCGACCGAGGGGAAGCCCTCTGCCGCGCTCGCCTGCTTCCATCGCGCGCTCTGATGGACATCGGCCCGCACGGTGAAGGATGCCGTCTTCACGGCTTCTGCTCCTGCTTCTTCTGCCGTGCCTTCTCCCGCCGCCGCTCGGCCCGCTCGGCCTTCTTCTGCCACTCGTCGATCTGCTTCACCGTGAAGTCGCCAGCGAAAGCGAGGAACTCAGCCACGGAGCGATTGCCCCATTGCCGGCCGGTGATGCTCCAGGAGATCAACTGCTCTCCGGTGGCGCGAACGGTCACGCGGCGGTCCGCGTGCGGGGGCCAAATAGGACGGAAGCCCATGGCTAGACTTCGTGAAGGACGATGCCTTCCGGGAGATCCGGCGCGGCCTGGATTCGCACCATCTCGGTCAACCGCCACTCTGGCAAGCCCGGCTCGGGCTCGTCGAGCCAGTAGGCGAACCAGCGGCCGAAGAGGTAGAAGACCGTGAGCCCGGCATCGTCCGGGTCCTGGATCGGGGGGACGTCCGCCGGGTCCTCGGAATGGGACGTGAACTGGATCGCGACGATGCGCTCGTAGAGCTCGCGGCGGGTTGCTTCGCTGTAGCGGGAGAGGTCCAGGGGATCGGGGTACACTTCGGTCAGCTCGGGCATAGGCTCGTCCTTTGCTCGGGTCAGGTCCGGCGGCGTGTGTCCGCACTCCGTCGGGCCGCTTGTAGGGTAGAAGGGGAACACACTTCCCCCTCTCAAGGGGGAAGTTACCGCAGGATCAAGCCTTCCAGCCGCCCCCATTCAAACTAGGACAGTGCCCCCCGGGGAGCGGGCGGTTGACCCTGAGGGGAAAACGTCCTACCCCGCGGGCCGGAACACCCGGGAGCCGGGACGGTCCCATCGCGGAGGCGGGAGGAGGCTCCTCCCGCCTTACTCCCCTCTCCCGGCGGCCGGGGAGGGCGGGTCGGGAGAGGGGCCGGGGGTGAGGGCCAACCCCGCCAGCTCCGCCACCTGACGCCGTACCTCTTCCACCAGCTCGCCCTTGCGGCGCAGGCCGTAGTCGGCGGGGCGGATCGGGGCGCCGTAGCGCACGGTCACGCGCCCGGGGCGGATCGCCCAGTTGCCCTTGGGCTGGACGGCGCGGGTGCCCCGGATGCCGACCGGCACGATCGGCAGGCCGCTCTTGAGCGCCAGCAGGAAGCCGCCGCGCTCGAAGGGGAGGAGCGTGTCGGTCAGCGACCGGGTGCCTTCAGGGAAGAGCAGGATGGAGGTCCCCTCGCGCAGCCGGGCGACCGCCGAGGCGAAGGACTGCCGCGCGCCGCTCCGGTCCCCCCGGTCGATCGGGATGAAGCCGCCGGCCCACATCCCCCAGCCGAAGATCGGGATTTTGAACAGGCTGCGCTTGGCGAGCATGCGGACCTGCCCCGGCACGGTGACGATCAGCGACGGGATGTCGAACAGGCTCTGGTGGTTGCAGAGGAAGACGTAGCGCCCGCCGGGCTCCAGACCGGCGCTGTACTCGACGTCGACCTGGACGCAGCTCGCGGTGAGCATGCCCCGGGACCAGAGCCGGCAGATGCCGAAGGTCCAGCTGCCGCGCGGCGGGATCCAGCCCAGGAAGACGGCGATCCATCCAAAGACGAAGCTCCCCAGGACCAGGAACAGGTTGCCGGTCAGGGTGGTGAAGGCGACGAACGGGAGCGGCGGGCGGGCGCGCAAGGTCTGGGCGGTCTCCTCCGGGACGCGCTATTCTCCTCCGCCCGGCCCGGCCCGTCCAGCCGCTCTGTCCAGATGCTTGGGGCCTCCCTGGTACAATCGTCCCCTGATGACGGTGACGGCCCGCTTCGCCCGCCGCTTCCTCTTCCTGAAGCTGCTGTCCGGGAGCCTCGTGCTGGGGGCGCTCTATGACCTCGTCTACGCGGTCGTCCTGGTGGTTGCCCCCGAGGCGCCGGCGCGGGCTTTCGACCTGCCGCTGCCGCCGCTCCCCGAGGGGGCGTTCTATCTCTGGATCCTCGCCGTCGTCCTCGCCATGCTCGCCGCCCTCTACCTGGTGGCGGCGCGTGACCCGCGCCGCTACAGCGGCATCATCGCCGTGGCGATCGGCGGCCGGATCCTCGGCGGGCTCGTGCTCCTCGCCGCCGCTCTCCGCGGCCCGGACCTCCCTGGGCTCTATCCGATGGCCGCGGCCGACTTCGCTTTCGGGCTCGCCCACGCCGTTTTCTGGTTGCCGATCCGCTCGTGAGCCGCCGCAGCTTCATCGCCGAGACCGGGTCGATCGCCCTTCTGACCTTGCGGGCGTTCGCCGCCCTCCTCTCGCCGCCCTACGAGATCCGCCAGTGGGTACGCCAGATGGAGCAGATCGGCGTCCGCTCGCTGGGAGTCGCCAGCATCACGACGATCTTCACCGGCATGGTGCTGGCGCTCCAGACCGCGCTCAGCCTGCCGTCGCTCGGCATCAAGTACTACATCGGCGCGGTGGTCTCGAAGTCGCTGGTGCGGGAGCTCGGGCCGGTGCTCACCGCCCTGATCGTCGGCGGCCGGATTGGCTCCGGCATGACCGCCGAGATCGGCACCATGAAGGTGACCGAGCAGATCGACGCCCTGCGCTCCATGGCGGCCGACCCGGTCAAGAAGCTGGTGGCGCCCAAGCTCGTGGCGACGCTGGTCATGCTGCCGATGCTGACCATCATCGGCGACGGCCTGGGCATCCTCGGCGGCCTGGTCATCGCCACCTTCACCCTGAACCTGACGCCGGGGCTCTACCTCAACGACGTCTTCGAGGCGCTGACCTTCGCCGACGTCGGCAGCGGCATCGCCAAATCCTTTTTCTTCGCCTACTTCATCGCCATCGTCGGCTGTTACAACGGCCTCAACACGGCGGGCGGCGCGGACGGCGTGGGGCGGGCCACCACGAACACCGTGGTGCTGGCGGCGATCCTAGTCCTGGTCTCCGATTTCTTCCTCACCAAGGTCTTCTACCTCCTGGCGTGAAAGGATCCACGTTGGCTGAAATCCTCTTCCAGATCCGCGGGTTGACCAAGAAGTACGGCAGCCGGGTCGTGCTTGACAACCTCGACTTCGACATCCGCCGCGGAGAGTCGCTGGTCATCCTCGGCCGTTCGGGCTCGGGCAAGAGCGTGACCCTGCGGCAGTTGAACGGCCTCGAAAAGCCCGACGGCGGCAACGTCCTCTTCGACGGCGTCAACGTCAGCGAGCTCGAGGAGCGGGAGCTCTTCCCCATCCGCCGGCGCATCGCCATGCTGTTCCAGAGCGGCGCCCTGTTCGATTCCATGAACGTCTTCGACAATGTCGCCTTTCCCTTGCGCGAGCACTCCGGCCTCTCGGAACCGGAGATCGCCGAGACGGTGCGGCAGAAGCTCGATAAGGTGCGGCTGAAGGAGGTCGAGCGCAAGATGCCGTCGGATCTCTCGGGCGGCATGCGGAAACGCGTCGCGCTCGCCCGCTCGCTCGCCCTCGACCCCGAGGTGGTGCTCTTCGACGAGCCGACCACCGGGCTCGACCCGACCACCTCGGCGACCATCGGCAAGCTGATCAACTCGATCCAGAAGGAGCTGGGGGTTACCTCGGTGGTGGTCACCCACGACCTGGCGCTCGCCCGCGAGGTCGGCGACCGCCTGGCCTACCTCTCCAACGGGCGGTTCCTCTTCCTCGGCGACTGGGCGGCCGCCGACCGGACCACCGAGACGGAGTTCGCCAACTTCCTGGCCGCCCGCGAGGACACCGAAGATGCCGCCTAAGGGACGCGAGTTCAAGGTCGGCCTGGTCATCCTGGTCGCCTTCGGCGTGCTCGCCGCCGGCGTCTTCCTGATCGGCGAGAAGAACAACCTCTTCTCGCGTAAGAGCCGCTACTTCACCGAGTTCACCTCGGTCAGCGGCCTGAAGCCCGGCGGCCCGGTGCAGTTGAACGGCGTCGACGTCGGCACGATCGAGCGGGTGGTCCTGCCGGCCGACGCCACGCGCGAGCAGATCCAGGTCTGGATCAGCGTCGACCGCGAGTACGCCGAGCGCATCCGCGGCCCGCTCCAGCCGGGGCTGCGCGCCGGCGCGGCGGCGCCGTCGCAGGCGCGCATCAAGACGCTGGGCCTCCTGGGCGACAAGTTCATCGAGATCAACTCGGGCGCACCCGAGTACCCGGTGATCGCCGACGGCGGCAAGATCCCGGCGGCGCAGCCGACCAACGTCGACGCCCTGCTCGCCTCCGGCGAGGACGTGATGGACAACGTGGTCGAGATCTCGCACTCGCTGTCGCAGATCCTCGGCCGCATGGAGCGGGGCGAGGGACTGATGGGGCAGATCACCACCGACTCCCCCGAGGGGCGGCGGCTCAAGGACTCGCTGATCGGCGCCTCCGAGAGCCTGGAACGGATCGCCGGCACGGTCGAGACCGGCTCCGGCCCGTTGCCACGGCTGCTCAACGATCGCGCCATGGGCGAGCAGCTGGCCACCTCGATCGAGCGTTTCGAGAGCCTGCTCGCCCGCGCCGAGACCGGCCCGGGCCTTCTTCCCGGACTGCTCAACGATCCCGGGATGAAGGCCCAGGCGGACGAGACGCTCGCGACGCTCAACCAGGTGGCGCGGGATCTGCAAGGATTCACGGCCGATCTGGAGACGAGCGACGCCCTGCTCCCCCGTCTGGTCAACGACGAGGAGTACGGCCGCGAGATCACCGAGGAGCTCCGCGGGATCGTCGACCGCCTGAGCGCGGTGGCGGCCAAGATCGATCAGGGCAAGGGCACGGCGGCCAAGCTGATCAACGATCCCCAGATCTACGAGGCTGTCAACGACATCCTCATCGGCGTCAACGAGTCCCGCATGCTGCGCTGGTTGATCCGCAACCGGCAGAAGGCGGGGATCAAGAAACGATACGAGGAGACCCAGCAGGCGACCCCGAAGACCGAGGACGTGACCGGGGAGGTGACCGAGGAGCAGATCGAAGAGACGCTCGAAGATCTGACCACCGACGCCGCCGACACCACGGACACCACCGAGCCGCCCGTCCCGACCGAGCCGCCTCCTGCCTCTCCTCCCCTGGGGACCTGAATCCAAGCATGCCTTCCCACATCCTGGTGACCGGCGGCGCGGGCTTCATCGGCTCGCACCTGACTCGGCGCCTGCTCGCCCGGGGCGACCGGGTGACGGTGCTCGACGACTTCAACGACTTCTACGACCCGGCGCGCAAGCGGGAGAACATCGCGCCGCTGCTCGGCCGGCCCGATTACCAATTGATGGAAGGGGACATCCGCGACGAGCCGCTGGTCGACCGCCTGTTCGCCGAAGGCCGCTTCGACGGCGTGGTGCACCTCGCGGCGCGGGCCGGCGTACGGCCCAGCCTCCAGGAGCCGGTCCTCTACGAGGACGTCAACTGCATCGGCACGCTGCGCCTGCTCGAAGCCGCCCGGCGGTACGGCCCCAAGCTCTTCCTCTTCGGCTCCTCGTCGTCGGTCTACGGCATCAACGAGAAGGTGCCGTTCTCCGAGGACGACGAGGTCAACCAGCCGATCAGCCCGTACGCCACCACCAAGCGGGCCGGCGAGCTGCTCTGCTACAACTACCACCACCTCTACGGCTTCCACATCGCCTGCCTGCGCTTCTTCACGGTCTATGGACCGGCGCAGCGGCCCGAGATGGCGATCCACAAGTTCACCGACCTGCTCTGGAAGGGCAAGACGGTGCCGATGTACGGCGACGGCGAGAGCCGCCGCGACTACACCTACGTGGACGACATCGTCGACGGCCTGGTGGCGGCGCTCGACCTCGCCCCCGGTTTCGAGATCCTGAACCTGGGCGGGGCGTACACGACGTCGCTGCGCGACCTGGTGCATTGGATCGCCGAAGAGCTTGCCGTAGAGCCGCGCATCGAATATCTTCCGGCGCAACCCGGGGACGTCCCGATCACCTATGCCGACGTCTCGAAAGCCGAGCGGCTCCTGGGCTACTCGCCCAAGGTACCGATCCGGGAAGGCTTGCGCCGTTTCGCGTCCTGGTATCGCGAGCGCAACCCCACAACATCAACAACCCTTAGCGAGAGCGTCTTGAAATCATGAACGTCTGCGTCGTCGGTAGCGGTTATGTAGGACTGGTGACGGGCGCATGCCTGGCGGATTTCGGCATGCACGTGGTGGGAGTCGACAAGGACCACGCCAAGGTCGAAGCCCTGCGCCGGGGCAAGGTGCCGATCTACGAGCCGGGCCTCGAGACCCTGGTCCAGAAGAACATGGACGAGGGGCGTCTCAGCTTCTCCACCGAGCTCGGGCCGGCCATCGAGGAGGCCCAGGCGGTCTTCATCGCCGTGGGCACGCCGCCCAAATCCGACGGCTCGGCCGACCTCACCTTCATCCGCGAGGTCGCGACGTCGATCGCCCAGCACCTCAACGGCTACAAGGTCATCGTCACCAAGAGCACGGTGCCGATCGGCACCGGCAAGATGATCGAGACGCTGGTGCGCGAGAAGGCCGGCGGCAAGCACCGCTTCGCCGTGGTGTCCAACCCCGAGTTCCTGCGCGAGGGCTCGGCGATCGAGGACTTCATGCACCCCGACCGGGTGGTGATCGGCAGCCGCGACCCGCGGGCCATCGAGATGATGCTCGACGTCTACTCGCCGCTGGTCTCGGCCGACGTGCCGTTCATCACCACCGACGTCGAGACCGCCGAGCTGATCAAGTACGCCTCCAACGGCTTCCTCGCCACCAAGATCTCGTTCATCAACGAGGTGGCGCAGATCTGCGAGGCCTGGGGCGCCAACGTCGATGTGGTCGCCAAGGGCATGGGCCTCGACAGCCGCATCGGCCCCAAGTTCCTGAACGCCGGCCCCGGTTTCGGCGGCTCCTGCTTCCCCAAGGACACCCGGGCGGTGGCGCAGATCGCGCGCGACGCCGGGCTGCGCTTCCGCATCATCGAGGCCGTGCTCGACGTCAACGAGACGGTCCAGAAGCGGATGATCGACAAGGTCGAGAGTGCTCTGGACGGCGTCTCCGGCAAGACCGTCGGCGTCCTCGGCCTGTCGTTCAAGCCCAACACCGACGACATCCGCGATTCGCCGGCCCTGCCGATCATCCAGGGCTTGCTCGACCGCGGCGCCAGGGTGCAGGCGTTCGACCCCGAGGCGATGGTCTACTGCAAGCCGCTCTTCCCGGCCGTCACCTTCTGCGACAACGCCTACGACACCGCCGAAGGGGCGGACGCGCTGGTCATCGTCACGGAGTGGAACCAGTTCCGGAAGCTGGAGCTCGACCGTCTCCAGAAGAGCCTGCGCCGGCCGCTGGTGGTCGACCTGCGCAACCTCTATGAGCCCGACAAGATGGCCGCCGCCGGCTTCGAGTACGTCTCGGTCGGCCGGCCCGAGGGACGGCCGGCCGAACCGGCAGAGGCCCCGCAGCCCATGGTTGCGCAGGGAGCGCGCTCCTGATGCGCGCCGTCATCACCGGCGGAGCGGGGTTCCTCGGCTCTCACCTCTGCGAGCGGCTGCTCGCCGAGGGTTGCGAGGTCGTCTGCGTCGACAACCTGGTGACCGGGCGCACGGACAACATCCAGCACCTGCTCGGGCGGAGCGACTTCGAGTTCCTGCGGCACGACGTCTCCAGGCCCTTCGAGGTGGAGGGTACCGTCGACGCGGTCCTCCATTTCGCCTCGCCGGCCTCGCCGATCGACTACCTGGAGCTGCCGATCCAGACGCTCAAGGTCGGCTCGCTCGGCACGCACAACACCCTCGGGCTCGCCAAGCACAAGGGCGCGCGCTTCCTGCTCGCCTCGACCTCGGAGGTCTACGGCGACCCCAAGGAGCACCCGCAGAAAGAGACCTACTGGGGCAACGTCAACCCGGTCGGCCCGCGCGGCGTCTACGACGAGGCCAAGCGCTTCGCCGAGGCCATGGCCATGGCCTACCACCGCGCCCACGGCGTCGACGTGCGCATCGTGCGGATCTTCAACACCTACGGCCCGCGCATGCGCCTGCGCGACGGCCGCGTGGTGCCCGCCTTCCTCCAGCAGGCCTTGACCGGCGAGCCGATGACGGTATTCGGCGAGGGCAGGCAGACCCGTTCGTTCTGCTACGTCGACGACCTGGTCGAAGGCATCTGGCGGCTCTTCAACAGCGACCTGGTGCAGCCATGCAACATCGGCAACCCGCATGAGATGACGATCCTGGAGTTCGCCGAGACGATCAAGGCGGCGACCCGGAGCGACAGCCCGATCGTCTTCAAGCCGCTGCCGGTCGACGACCCGCAGACGCGCCAGCCGGACATTACCCTCGCCCGCGAGCGTCTGGGCTGGGAGCCGAAGGTGCGGCTGGAGCAGGGGCTCGAGAGCACGATCCGCTACTTCCAGCAGGCCCTGACCCGGACCGCGAGTGTAGAATCCGTCCATGCAGAATCCTAGGAAAGCGCTGGCCTACGCGCTCGAGAAGTACCCGGAGCGGGTGGAGATGGTGCCGCTCGAGCAACTGGTCACCGAAAGCGCGCGGCAGAACCCGAAACGGTCCGCCTACGTGAAGCTGGACGTGCCGGACGAGGTGGTCAAGGGTCTCCGGGGGCGGGAAGAGACCAAGGACCTGATCCTCCTGGTGCGGGTACCGCGCGAGATCCTGGAGCGCTCCGAGAGTCTGATCGTGCTGCCCGGGGAGGTGCGGTGATGGCCGAAACGACCGTCCACTGTGCCCGCTGCGGCCGGCCCGACGCGCCCGCCCTCGTCCGGCGTCCCATGCCCGGCCCGGCCGGCGACGAGATCCGGCAGCGGATCTGCGCCGACTGCTGGGGCGAATGGCTGCACATGGAGGTGATGGTGATCAACGAGCTGCGCCTCAACTTCATGGACCCCGGCTCGCAGGAGACCCTGAACCAGCACATGCGGCAGTTCCTCTTCCCCGGCGAGGCCGGGGCTTCCGGGCCCGCCGCTCCCTAGAGGAGACCTCCCTCGCAACCCTCTGCCCCGCCGCCGTCCGCATCGTCCGCACCGGCGCCGCGGCCCCCGCGCGGCCTCCTGGCCCGCTTCCTCATACTGGTCGTCCTCGTCCTCGCCGGGTTCGCCATCCTGCGCTGGTCGCCGCTCGCCGAGCGGCTCTCCTGGACGGAGATCACCGACACCTTCGACCGGCTGCGCGGCACCTGGTGGGCGCCCGCCCTGCTGATCGCCGCCTATGTCGTCCTCTGTCCGTTGGGTTTCCCCGCGACGCCCATGATGATCGCCGGGGGCATGGTGTTCGGCACGGTCCTGGGGTCCGTGTACAACGTGACCGGGATCTTCCTCGGGGGCGCCGCCAGCTACTACCTGGGCCGGCTGCTGGGCCGCGACTTCGTGCTCCACTTCGGCGGCCAACGGGTGCGGCAGGTCGAGGAGGCCATCACCCGGGAGGGGGGGTTCTGGAGCCTGGTGGGGATCCGCTTCCTGCCGCTCCCCTTCGCGCTGGTCAACTACTGCGCCGCGCTGGCGGGGATCCGTCCGGGGCTGTTCCTCTCCTCGACCGCGCTGGGGCTCGTGCTCACGGTGCCGTTCTTCACCTACTTCGCCGACACCCTCTCCAACGCGGCCGGCGGCGAGCGCTCGCAGGTCTTCCTCCAGCTCATCGTGGCGATGACGCTGCTCGCCCTGATCACCATCCTGCCGCGCCTCTGGGTGGCGCGGCGGCGGCGCCAGGGGCGCTAGCCCAGCACCTGCTCCACTTCCCGCAGATCGATCAGCAGCGCGCCGCCGGAGACGTAGGGCGCGGGGTCGTACTCGTAGTCGCGGATGACGCGGCGGAAGACCTCCTTGAGGGCGCGGGCTCCCAGGCGGGGCTGGCGCGCGGCCTCGGCCGCGATGCGGCGCACGGCGGCGGGCGAGAGCGCCAGATGGATGCCGCGGCTCTCGAAGTAGGCCCGGGTCTGGTGGTACGCCGAGTCCGGCGTCTCCAGGAAGATGCGGACCAGCTCGTCCTGCCCGAGGTCCTGGAGCAGCACCACGGCGTCGAAACGGGAGAGGAACTGCGGGCTCATGCCGTAGTCGAAGAGGTCGTCGTTGCGCAGCCAGTCGCGCAGGTGGAAGACCAGCATCTCGTTCACCTTGCCGCCCTCGACCACGGTCACCGGCCGGAGCGAGCCCTTGTCCTTGCCGATCGTCACCCGGTCGTAGACCGCGTCGTAGAGCCCCTCGAAGGCGCCCGCGCAGACGAACAGCAGGCCGCTGGAGTCGACCGTGATGGTCTCGCCGCCCGCCCAGACCGGCAGCTGGAAGGGGATCGCCTCGTTCTCGATCAGGGTGAGCAGGGCTTCCTGCGCCCGGATCCCCGAGACGTTGGTCTGGCCGCCGACGTGGGAGCGGATCTTGTCCACCTCGTCGACGAAGACCAGCCCGGAGCGGGCGCGTTCGAGGAGCTCCGGGAGCGGCGCCTGGGGGCCGAGCTGCTCCCGGGCGCGGGAGAGCAGCCGGCCCAGGACCGCTTCGCCCGGCCGGCCGCGCTCGGCCTCTTCCCCCAGGACGTTGGCGTGGATGCGGACCACGCTGGACCGCATCGCCAGCTCCGGGTCCGACGCCAGATAGGACTCGACGGCCCGCATCAGCGTCGTCTTGCCCGTCCCCGACGAGCCGATCATCAGGATGTTGCCGACCGAGAGGCCGGCCAGGTGCTTGGAGAGCGCCACCGCCATCTCGCGGATGGCGTCCCCCTGGCCCATGACCCGCCGGGACAGGGCGTCGGCGACCTCGGTCGGACCGGGGACGGAAGAAGTACGAGGACGAGCGGCGCTCGGGGACATTGAGCCTATTCTAACGGGCCAGGCTCGGCCTCGCTCTCCGAGGCCGAACGCCGATCGATCAGGCCGACATCGATGGTCCGGCTTTGTTCATCCAACTTGTAGGTGATCACCCAATCCGGGCGTTCCCAGACCCGCTCTCCCTCGATACGCTCGATCAGCTCGGGATCGAGCTCACGGCTGCCCTGGGGTGTTGGTTGCTGCCGCAAGCTCAGCAGGACGAGGGCCAACTCACGAGCCTGGAGCTTGCTCTCCTCAGCCAGCTCCACCAGAAACTGCCGGGCCGGTTCGAGCAGGAAGACCTTATAGGCCAAGGTCGATCGCCGCCAGAACCTCTTCCAGAACGTACTTCCTGCCCTGGAGGGCGCGGCGGAGCTGCTCCGCTCTGATACTGTCCTCGATTCGTTGCAGGCGCTTGAACGTCCCGGCCTCTACCAGGTAGGCGGCGGGCTGATCGCGTTTCCGGATCTCGATGGCTTTGTGCGAGGTGCGAACCTCGTCCACCAGGGAGGAGAGCTTGGCCTTGGCTTCTGCGATCGCGACCGATTTCATGACAACCACCTCATCGACCACATTCTAGTCCTGTCGGACCAACATGGTCAACATACCATCACGAACCGTCTTCTTCGCGGACATTCTCGGCTTCGGCAACCTCTCCAGCACGAAAGGGGCTGAATCGGCCGCGGACGCGCTCTCTGATTTGGCCCATCTCTTCTCCAGTGACGAGTTGGTCCAGTTCCTGCGCCGCCCTCTCTGGGAGGAACGGTACGGGCTGAGCGATTCCATCTTCCTGGTGACGGAGGGCGCGGTGGCAGCCTGTTCAGCAGCCGCGGAGTTCTTTTTCGATCTCGCCTATGTCAATCAGGGGGCGTCGGCGCCCGTGCTTCTGCGCGGGACGATTGCCGTCGGCGAAGCCCTGAGAGTCAAGCCGATCTTCCCTGAATCGGCGACCGCCAACTTGATCGGTGAAGCCGTCGTCCGGGCCGTTCTGCTCGAAAAGCAGGGCTCCAAAGGACCACGCCTGCTGCTCGCGCCCGAAGCTGCCGAGGCCTGGGAGCGCTCGGAGCAGCCTGCGTCCTGGCTTCTCCACCGGTCCGGTGAGGGAGCCGAGATCCTCTGGCCGCTTCCTCCTGATCCCGACGTCGCCAATGGTCTTCTGATCGGAGAGGTCTGCGCCACAGCCTTGCGGCTCGTGCGGGAGCATGGAGCACACCCCCGGTTCGGCTATCACTACCTGGGATATCTGGACCTCATGACCCGCTCCCTGCAGAGACTGAACGAGAAGCGGCCGGACGAGGCCAAAGTGGCAATCCGGGTCTCGGGCCTGAAAGAGCAAGTCTCGCTTCTGGAGGAAATGCTCTTCCAAGCCCGTGCTCAGGAACCGCTCTTGGAGCGTCTCCGCGGCCTAGTACGTCTGGCCATCAGACCCGCATCAGCACCGACCCCCAGTGGAGGCCGGCGCCCAGGGCGGTGAAGGCGACCAGAGCTCCTTCCGGAGCCATGCCGGCCTGCCGTGCCTCGTGGAAGGCGATGGGCAGCGTGCCCGAGGTGGTGTTGCCGTACTTCTGGATGTTGTTGTAGACCTTGTCGTCCGGCAGCCCCAGCTCCTTCTGCGCCTTCTCGTTGATGCGCAGGTTGGCCTGGTGCATGATCAGCAGGTCCAGCTCTTCGATCGTGTGGCCGCAGCGCCCGAGCACCTGCCGGGTCACCTCCGGCATGCGGGTGACCGCCAGCTTGAACACCGCCTTGCCGTCCATCACCGGCACGGTCTCGGCCTCGCGGATCATGTCACAGGAGACCCAGGGACGGCGGTTGGACCCGCCGCCGGGCACGTAGAGGATCTCCTTGTGGTTGCCGTCGCCGTAGAGGCACGACCCGAGGATGCCGCGGCCGTTCGCCGCGGTCGCCTCGTGGGCGCGGAACACCATGGCGCCGGCGCCGTCGCCGAACAGCACCAGGAGGTGGCGGAAGCGCGAGTTCCACTGGAAGTCCTCGTCCGACAAGGGGCCGGGGTCGCGCCCGTGGAGCACCTCGAAGGTGCGCGCCGAAAACGGCATCAGCGCCGTATGGACGTCGGTGCCGACCAGCAGGACGTTCTTCGCGACGCCGCTGCGGATCAGGGCGTCGACCATCTGCAGGCCGTAGGCGTAGCCGGCGCACTGCTGGCGGATGTCCAGGGCCGGCAGCGCGCCGATCCCGAGCTTCTGCTGGATCAGGGTCCCCGACCCGGGAAAGTAGTGGTCCGGGGTCATGGTGGCGCAGACGATGTAGTCG
>JBKKAU010000835.1:0-2111 GCA_046714475.1 Thermoanaerobaculia bacterium | reverse complement strand
GCTCAGGTTCCAGCACGTCCGGAAACCGCTGTGCGCCAGGCCGGGGGGCAACGTCACCCAGATGCACTACGCCCGCAAGGGCATCGTCACCCCCGAGATGGAGTTCATCGCCATCCGCGAGAACCAGCGGCGCGAGCTGGCCTGGGAGAAAGCCGGCGGGCAGGCCTGGGGCGGCGGCGTCGCCCAGCACCCGGGGCAGGCCTGGGGGGCGCGCATCCCGGAGCGCATCACCCCCGAATTCGTACGCGACGAGGTCGCCCGCGGCCGGGCGATCATCCCCGCCAACATCAACCACCCCGAGAGCGAGCCGATGATCATCGGCCGCAACTTCCTGGTGAAGATCAACGCCAACATCGGCAACTCGGCCGTCACCTCCTCGATCGAGGAGGAGGTCGAGAAGATGACCTGGGCCATCCGCTGGGGGGCCGACACGGTGATGGACCTCTCGACGGGCAAGAACATCCACGAGACCCGCGAGTGGATCCTGCGCAACTCGCCGGTGCCGATCGGCACGGTGCCGATCTATCAGGCGCTGGAGAAAGTCGGCGGCAAGGCCGAGGACCTCACCTGGGAGATCTACCGCGACACGCTGATCGAGCAAGCCGAGCAGGGGGTCGACTACTTCACCATCCACGCCGGCGTGCGGCTCGCCTATGTGCCGCTGACCGCCGGCCGCATGACCGGGATCGTGTCGCGCGGCGGCTCGATCCACGCCAAGTGGTGCCTGGCCCATCATCGGGAGAACTTCACCTCCACGCACTTCGAGGAGATCTGCGAGATCATGAAGGCGTACGACGTCTCTTTCAGCTTGGGCGACGGCCTGCGCCCCGGCTCGATCGCCGACGCCAACGACGCCGCCCAGTTCGCCGAGCTGGAGGCGCTGGGCGAGCTGACGCAGATCGCCTGGAGGCACGACGTCCAGACCATGATCGAGGGGCCGGGCCACGTCCCCATGCACCTGATCCAGGTGAACATGGAGAAGCAGCTCGAGTCCTGCGGCGAGGCTCCTTTCTATACCTTGGGGCCGCTCACCACCGACATCGCCCCCGGCTACGACCATATCACCTCGGCAATCGGCGCCGCGATGATCGGCTGGTACGGCTGCGCCATGCTTTGCTACGTCACCCCCAAAGAGCACCTGGGGCTGCCGGACCGCGACGACGTCAAGGAGGGCGTGATCGCCTACAAGGTGGCCGCCCACGCCGCCGACCTCGCCAAGGGTCACCCCGGCGCGCAGATCCGCGACAACGCGCTCTCCAAGGCCCGCTTCGAGTTCCGTTGGGAGGATCAGTTCAACCTCTCGCTCGACCCGGACACCGCCCGCTCCTATCACGACGAGACGCTGCCCCAGGAAGGCGCCAAGCTCGCGCACTTCTGCTCGATGTGCGGCCCGCATTTCTGCTCGATGAAGATCACCGAAGAGGTGCGCGAGTACGCGGCGAAGCAGCAGCTCGCCGAAGAGGAGGCGCTCGCGGCGGGGATGAAGGAGAAGTCCGAGGAGTTCCGGCAGGCGGGGGCCGAGATCTACCGGTAGCCAAGTAGGCCTGCCTAAGGTATAGCGCTCCGGCCGTTGTGACCGGAGCGCTACGCTAGCCGTTTACTATTCTACCCCGCCACCCCCGCTACCACAGATCTGCGAGCACGACTCCCAGGTGGTACCGTAGTCCTCCGGATTTGTACAGTAGGTGCTGCCCGGCTCAGCCTCGCCGCTGCAGCAATGGGTCCCTCCGAGCGTGTCGTCAATCTGGCCGTCAGGAATGCAGCCATCTGCTCCAACTGGAGCTGTCACGACCGCCGCACAAACGAGGCACGCTGCCAGGAACATCATGCGAACTGTGAGCTTTCTGGTCACGAGACTTCTCCTTGATGTAGTCTTGAACTCGTCATGAGCTCATGACACCAGTTCCTTCGCCGTGTCCGCATGCGGTGGGCCCCGCGGCCCTTGAAACCCGGCGGCGGCGGCGGCCCGCCGAGCCTAGCGAGCTTACAACTGTCTAAGAGGGTGTTTGGGAAGTCCCGGAAGACGTGCTAAAATGCGTCTATGGGATACCCGAGCGACATGAGTGACACGGAATGGCAGATTATTGGTCGCTTACTTCCGGCAACCAGGC
>JBKKAU010000834.1:0-2981 GCA_046714475.1 Thermoanaerobaculia bacterium | reverse complement strand
CTTCGAGGGGCGGGTGCCGGCGTCGTTCCCGGGAGCCGCCGGCCGGCCGGAAGGGTTCTACATCCCGACGGCGGTCGCGACCCGGTGGGGGATGACTCCGGGCAAGACGGTGGAGGTCGTGTCGCCGCGGCCGACGCTTTCGCCGTTCGGCCCCCAGCCGCGCGTCCGCAGCCTGCGGATCGCCGGCACCTACGAGAGCGGCCGGACCCAGGAGGAGAGGGAGCGGGTGGCGCTGCCGCTCGCCGTCGCCGAAACCTTGCTGGGCGCCCGGGACCGGCAGCTGGTGGTGTCGGCCGGCGATCTCGACGCGGCGCTGGAGGTGGCCGGCCAGCTCGCCCCGGTGCTGCCGGCCGGCAGCACCGTCCGGACCTGGCAGGACCTGAACCGCCCGCTGTTGTTCGCCTTGAAGTTGGAGAAGGCGCTGATGTTCGTCGCGGTGTCGCTGATCGTGCTGGTGGCGGCGCTGGCGCTGGTGGCCGACCTGGCGCTGATCATCTCCAGCAAGCGGCCGGAGATCGGCATGCTCGGCACCATGGGGGCGACCCCGGCGGCGTTGCGCAACGCCTTCCTGCTGCTGGGCGGCCTGGTCGCGGGGTTCGGCATGCTGGTCGGCGCCATCCTCGGGGTGGGAGGCGCCTGGGTGCTCGACCGCTACCACCTGCTGCCGGTCCCGGGGCGGGTCTATTTCCTGGACTACGTGCCGTTCCTGGTGCAACCGGGCGACCTGGTCCTGGTCCTGGTGCTGACCCTGGCGCTGGCGCTCGGCTCGGCGCTCTACGCCGCCCAGCGCGCCGCCGCCCTGGACCCGGTGGAGGCCCTGAACCGATGAGCGTCGCCGTCCGCGCGGGCGGGCTCACCAAGACCTATCAGGACGGCGTCCGGCGGGTCGAGGTGCTCAAGGGGGTCGACCTGGCGGTCGAGCCGGGGGAGATGGTGGCGGTGATCGGCCCCTCCGGGTCGGGCAAATCGACGCTGCTGCACCTGCTGGGGGCGCTCGACCGTCCCGACGCGGGCACGATCGAGGTCGGCGGCCAGTCGCTCGCGGGTCTCTCGGGCGCCCGCCTGGCCGCTTTCCGCAACCACACCATCGGCTTCGTCTTCCAGTTCCATCAGCTGCTGCCGGACTTCACCGCCCTGGAGAACGTCATGCTCCCCGGCCGGATCGCCGGTCTCGAGCCGCGGCGCGTGCTCGACAACGCCCGCCGGCTCCTCGAGGAGGTGGGGCTCGCGGAACGCCTGGACCACTTCCCGAACCAGCTCTCGGGCGGCGAGCGCCAGCGGGTCGCCCTCTGCCGCGCCCTGGCGCTGGAGCCGCCGCTGCTGCTCGCCGACGAGCCGACCGGCAACCTCGACCCGGAGAGCGGCGAGCAGGTCTTCCAGATCCTTCTCGATCTCCAGGCCCGCCACCGCACGACCGGCCTGCTGGTCACCCACAACCCGGTGATCGCCGGGCGCTGCACCCGGACCCTGCGGCTCGAAAACGGCCTGCTCGAACCGTACGAGCGTCCCGCCCCTTGAGCCTCCCGTTCCGCGGGAATTTTGGCTCCCGTCCGCCGATTGAAGCTCGTGGAGACCGCCATCAGCCGAGAGCGGCTCCGGAGAGGACAGGCGATCCGCCGCTCCGGCCGTTGTGAGATTCGCGGAAACGGCCGCGCGGGCCTGCCGCTCCGGGGGAGATACGAGGTGGCGTTATGCTAGAATTCGAGGCATTGAAGACGGTCTGCAAAGGTGGGTGTGAGCACCGTTCTCCCGGCGTCGGAGTGCAGGCTCGTCGAGTCTCATTGAGAGGTTGACTTGCATGTTTGAGAAGTACAATGAGAAGGCCCGCAGAGCTCTGTTCTTCGCCCGCTACGAGGCCAGCAAGCTGGGTAGCCGCGTCATCGAATCCGAGCACATCCTGCTAGGGATTCTGCGCGAGGGCGAGGAGACGGTCACCGAGATCTTCCGCCGCTTCCAAGCCAAGCCCGAGGACATCCGGCGCGAGATCGAAGGAGAACGGGTCTTCGTCGAGCGCATCTCCTCCACCGCCGAGCTCCCCCTTTCCGAAGAATCCAAGAAGATCCTGGCCTATGCCTCTCACGAGGCGGAGAGCATGCTCCACGCCACGGTCGGCTCCGAGCACCTGCTGATCGGCATCCTGCGCGTCGAGGGGTGCACCGCGATGCGCATCCTGTCGCAGCACGGCTTCGACGTCTACACGGTGCGCGAGGAGGTGCTCGCCATCGCCAAGGAGCGCGAGGCCTCGCAACAGAAAAAGGAGCTGCCGTTCCTCACCGAGTACGGCCGCGACCTGACGGCGCTGGCCGCCGAAGGGGGGTTCGATCAGCTGATCGGCCGCGACGAGGAGGTCGACCGCATCGTCCAGATCCTGTCGCGCCGCACCAAGAACAACCCGATCCTGCTCGGCGAGCCGGGCGTCGGCAAGACCGCCATCGTCGAAGGCCTGGCCGAGCGCATCGTCGACGGCAAGGTGCCGATCTTCCTGGCCAACAAGCGGATCGTCGCCCTCGACCTGTCGCTGATCGTCGCCGGCACCAAGTACCGCGGCCAGTTCGAGGAGCGGCTCAAGGGGATCCTGAAGGAGCTCAAGGAGAGCCGCGAGCTGATCGTCTTCATCGACGAGATCCACTCGCTGATCGGCGCCGGCTCGGCCGAGGGCTCGCTCGACGCGGCCAACATTTTGAAGCCGGCGCTGTCGCGGGGCGAGATCTCCTGCATTGGCGCCACCACCTTGAAGGAGTACCGCAAGTACATCGAGAAGGACCGGTCGCTGCTGCGCCGCTTCCAGGCCATCCAGGTGGCGCCACCGACGCCGGAGCAGACGCTGCAGATCCTCGACGGGGTCAAGGACCGGTACGAGTCGTTCCACAAGGTGCGGTACCGCCCGGAGGCGCTGCGCACGGCGATCTACCAGTCGAGCCGCTACATCCCGGACCGCCACCTGCCCGACAAGGCGATCGACGTCATCGACGAGGCCGGCG
>JBKKAU010000833.1:0-2100 GCA_046714475.1 Thermoanaerobaculia bacterium | reverse complement strand
GCCAACCTCTCGGACCTCTACCGGGTCTTCTCCTTCCTCGGGCTCGGCCTGTCGCTGCTGCTTCTCGCCTGGGTCTACCAGCGGTTCGTCTTCGTCAAGGAGCCGCGGTGAAGCTGGCGGCCCTCCTCCTGCTGCTGGCCCTGGCGGCGACACCGGCGGCGGCGATCGAAGGCTTCCAGTACACCCGCGAGGTCCGGGTGCCGGCCGCCGGCCCGGTACGCGTGCCGCTCGACCTGGCGGCGCTGCGCCACCTCTCTCCCGGCGCCGCGGACCTCCACGTCTTCGCGCCTGGAGGCGGCCAGGTCCCCGCCCAGGTCGAGCCCTGGACACCGCGGATCGGCCGGCGCGCGGTCGTGGTGGTCGAGGTCGAAGAGGGGAAGGACGGCTGGACGCTGCTGCTCGACACCGGCACCGAGCCAACGCCACACGAGCGGCTGATCTTCGACTTCGACCGGCCCGCCGCCGTCCCCGCCGTACGCCTCGAAGGGAGCCCGGACGGCAAGACCTGGAGGATGCTCACGGTCGGCGACCTGTTCCGGGTGGGCGGGGAGCGCGGGCTGCGGCAGACGTCGCTCTCCTACCCGGCGACGACCGACCGCTACCTGCGGCTCGCGTGGCCGGAGGCGGCCAGTTTCCCCAGGGTCTCCGCGGTCGAGGTGGAGACCGTCTCCGGGCCGTCCCTCACCTTTTCGACCGGCGACGTGAAGTGCGACCGCGGCCGCCCCGACGCCGCGGTCTGCGAGCTGATCCTCCCCGCCACCGGCCAAGTGCTGCGGCGGCTGACGCTGGAGATCGCCGGGCCGGGGACCGCCGGGTACCGTCTCTACGAGCCGCGCCAGGCGCGCTGGGAGCCGCTGGCCGAAGGGGTCTGGCAGCGCGGCGCGGAGTCCACCCGGCACGTTCTCGCCGGCCGGCCGGAGCCGATCCGGGCGGACCGGCTCCGCCTCGAGCTCCATGGCTCGGCCGGGGAGGCTCCCCGTCTCGTCAGCTACGGCATCGACCTCGCGGTCCCGACGGTGCTGTTCGAGGCCGGGGAGCCGGGGAGCTACGTCCTGGCCTATGGCGGCGCCGCCCGCGGGGAGCGCGGGGAGGTCGAGGCTTCCGGGGAGGGCGAGAGCTGGCTGGAGGCGGGGCCGGAACGGGAACAGCCGCGGCCGGCGCTGCCGGCCCAGGCGGCGGCGCCGGGAGCCCGCCTGCCACGGGAGCGGTTCGCGGCCTCGTGGACGGTGATCGCGCCCTCCGCCCGCCCTGGCGACCTGGTCCGCCTGGAGGTCCCGGTCGCGGTCTACGGCGCGGCGCGGGCCGACCTCGGCGACCTGCGGATCGAGGTCGGAGGGCACCAGGTGCCGTTCTTCCGCTGGTCCCCCCCGGAGCCCGCGCTCGCCGTCGATCGGCGCGGGGCGCAGCCGGCGGAGACCGGCCGGCAGGGAGGCGAAAGCCAGGTCGGGGTCTCGCTGCCGGCGGCCGGGCTGCCGCTCTCGGAGCTTGGGCTCACCGTCCCGCCCCGGCCGTTGCGCCGGGAGGTCGGCGTGCGCTACGTCGACAACCGCCTGCGGCGTCCGGGGAGGACGCGGGGCGAGCCGCCGCCGGTCGCCCAGCAGACCTGGGAGTGCTCGCCGGCGGCGCCGCTCCCCTGCCGCGCCCTGCTGCCGCTGCCCGGCCGCGCTCCCGAGCTGCTCGCGCTGCACTTCGAGGATGGCGACAACCCGCCGCTCTCCGAGGTCGACGTGACCCTCTGGCGCCGGCGGGACGTGCTGCTGTTCGCCTGGCCGGAGGGCGGCTCGGTCCACCTGCGGGCCGGCGCTCCCCGTCTCACCGCGCCGGAGTACGACCTGGAATCGTTGGGCGACCTCCTGCTGGCGCGGGCCTGGCAGCTGGCCGAGCTCGACCGCGCGGGCCTGTCCCAGGAGGAGGCGCCGCGTTGGAGCCGCTGGGTGATGCCCGGCGCCCTGCTCGTCGCCGGCGCCTTCCTGCTGCTCCTGCTGCGGCGGATCCTCTCGACGGCGTGAGCCGCTTGACTGCCAATTGGGCGTAGGAAGGGAGAGGGAAGTGGCTCCCCGGGAGGGATTCGAACCCCCGACCAATCGGTTAACAGCCGAT
>JBKKAU010000832.1:0-12270 GCA_046714475.1 Thermoanaerobaculia bacterium | reverse complement strand
GGGCCGCCCCTACGGAGGGATGATCCATCCTTTTCGACGTGACAGGGTCCTAGAGGCCGAGCTCGTCGCCCTCGTCCAGCACCCGGAACCCCCGCGCCTCGATCGCCTTGCGCGCCGCGCCGTTCGGGTCGAGCGCCGGGTTCGAGTGGTTGAGGTGGGTGAAGTAGACCTGGAGCTTGCCCGCCTTCACCATCGGCTCCAGCAGGTCCATGGACTCCGTGATCAGCGGGTGCTTGATCTTGGTGACGTCGCGGTCGGGCAGCTCGTCCGGCGAGTAGAACGTGGCGTCCAGCAGGGCGACGTCCACCCTCTCCGCCGCCAGCACCTCGGGCAGCGGGCGGGGCCAGGCGCGCCAGGAGTCGGTGTCGGGCACATAGAGCACCGCCCGGCGCGGGCCGCGGATCACGAACGCCATGGTGTCGCTGTACTCGTCCCGGTGCGGCACCTGGAGCGCGGTTGCCGTCACCCCTTTCCCCAACGAGAACGGCTCGCCCGGCTTGAATTCGCGGAGCCCGATGTTGCCAAGGCGGACCAGCTGGCTCCAGGGGCCGTTGGTCCGCAGGTACTCGGCCATGCGCGGCGAGACGTGGACCGGGAGGTCCTTGGTGTTCAGGCTCTCGAAGCCGAAATGGGCGAGCCCGAGGTAGTGGCCGACATGGGCGTGGGTCAGCAGCACGCCGTCCACGGGCGCCCGGTCCACCCGGCCCTCGGGATGGGTGCGGAAGGTATGGATCTCCTCGATCTGCGCCGGCAGGTCGGGAGTCGCATCCACCAGGAAGGTGCGGTCGCTCGCCGGGAAGTCGATCGCCAGGCTCGCCACGCGGCGCGCCAGGGACGGATCCTTGCGGGCTGCCGAGCAGCGGGCGCAGTCGCACCCCGTCTGCGGCATGCCGCCGTCCTGGACGGTGCCGAGGACGACGAGGCGGGGACCGGCCGGCGGCTTCTTCTCGTCAGACATTCCGTTCCCACCGATCATCAGCAGAGCCAGGGCAAGGATACCGGCGGCGAGCCTCCAGTTCATGTCTCATCCTCCAGAGCCGCCATTGTACGGCGGCGCCTCCCTCCACCCCCCTGCTACACTCGCCGCATGCGCATCATCTCCCTCGTCCCCAACGGCACCGAGGTCCTGTTCGCGGTCGGCGCGGGCGACCTGGTGGTCGGCGTCAGCCATGAGTGCGACTTCCCCGCGGAGGCGCGGCAGCGGCCGGTCCTGACCGGGAGCGCCCTGCGGCCCGGCATGACCGCGGCCGAGATCGACGCCGCCGTCTCCACCCAGGTGGGAAGCGGCGAAAGCCTCTACACCCTCGACGAGGCCCGCATCGCCGAGCTCGAGCCGGACCTGATCGTCACCCAGCAGCTCTGCCCGGTCTGCGCCGTCTCCACCGCGCAGGTGGACGGCGCCATCCGTCCCCTGCCGCGCTGCCCCGACCTCCTGTCGCTCGACCCCAAACGCCTGGGCGACGTCTTCGACGACATCCGGCGCGTCGGCGAGGCCACGGGTCACAGCCAGGAAGCCGAGGCGCTGGTTCAGAATCTGGAAGGGCGGCTCGACGCCGTACGCCGGGCGGTAGCCGGACGTCCCCGCCCGCGCGTGCTGGCCCTCGAATGGTTCGATCCCCCGTTTGCCGGCGGACACTGGGTGCCGGAGTTGATCGAGATCGCGGGCGGCGTCGACGCCGTCGCCTCCCCCGGCGACTCGTCGCGCCGCATGACCTGGGACGAGGTGGCGGCGGCCGACCCCGACCTGATCGTCGGCATGCCCTGCGGCTACGACGAGGCCGGCGCCCGCACCCAGATGGAGGCGATGGCCGCTCACCCCGAGTGGCGGGCGTTGCGCGCCGTGCGCGAGGGGCGGGTCCATGCGGTCGACGCCAATGGCTGCTTCAGCCGTCCCGGCCCGCGCCTGGTCGACGGCATCGAGCGGCTGGCCGCGATCTTTCATGGCCCGTTGGATTAAGAATCCCTGGCGCTCAAAATCGCCCAGGGTTTCCACCCTGGGCTACGGGAAGGGCGTTCCTGCGGAACTATCCCCCCAGCCAGAATAGAGAGGGCGTAAAGTCCCTAGTCCGTAGGACGTCCTTCTTCCTAGCCCGGGATGGAAATCCCGGGCGTGCCTGCCGAGGCCCTCTAAGGACGCGACCGCAGCCAGCCGATCACCTGCGCCTCGACGCCCAGCTCCTCCCCCGCGTCCTCCCCGAGCTCGACATTCAGCCGGCGCGGGAAGGCGACGTGCCCGCCGCGCCGCAGCCAGCGGACCTGGAGGTGGGGCGGCGGGTTTTCCAGCACCGGCCGCACCGAGCGCGCCGGCACCATCGGATCGCCTTCGGCGTTGACCAGCAGCGCCGGGAGCCGCAGGTCCGGCAGGCGCGGCGCGACGCTTGCCCGGGCGTAGTAGTCGTCGGCTCCGGCAAAGCCGTGACGCGGGGCGACGATGTGCTCGTCCCAAGCGCGGATGGAACGGATCTCCCCGAGCCGCTCCACCGGGAACGGCACCGGCCGCAGGACCGCGATCCCCCTGTAGATCTGTTTGAGGTTGCTCAGCAGATAGCGGCGGTAGATTCCGAGGCCGGGCGCGTCGATCTCCACCTGCGAGCGCGCCAGGTCCAGCGGCGAGCAGAGCGCGGCGACCGCGGCGAGGCGCGGGTCGGCCTCCTCGGTCGCCAGGCGCAACGCCATATGCCCGCCCAGCGAGTAGCCCAGCAGGTAGAGGCGCCGGTAGGGGCGCAGCTCGTCGCTGGCGAAGGCGGCATGGAGGTCCTCGGTCAGACCGGCGTGGTAGAAGTCCTCCCCCCGCCGGTCACAGCCCCGCAGGTTGATCCGCAGGCAGGAGAGGCCGGCCTTTTCGGCGGCCAGCGCCGCCGGCAGCATGTAGTGGCTGTCCGTGCAGCCGCCCAGGCCGTGGACCACCACCAGCGCCTCGTCGCTCCCCGGGGCCTCGCGCCACAGGCCGGACAGGCGGACGGGTCCGACCCGCGGATCCTCGACCACGGCGGACCAGGGCCGCGCTTGCGGTGGACGCAACGGGCGTACGGCGTGCCGCAGGCGCGGGGTGATGGTCCAGAGGTGCGGCAGCAGGGACATGGCGTCCCCGGAAAGCTACCTCAGAGCAGGCCCTGCTCCTGGTACCAGCCGATCGTGGCGCGCGCTCCCTGGCGGAACGGCACCTGCGGTTCAAAGCCCAGGAGCTGGCGTGCCTTTTCTACCGTGAACGCCCGGTTGCTGGTGAAGAATTTGACCCGCCGGCGGTGGAGGGGGGGCTCCAGGCGAAAAGGCGCGCAGACCTTCTCGCAGAGGTGCGCCATGGCCATGACAGGGGCCGTGGGCAGCCTCCACCGGGGGCGCGGGACGCCAAGCTCGTCCGCGACGATCCCCACCAGCTGGTTCAAGGGGATGTACTCGTCGCCCGCGGCGATGAACGTCTCTCCAAACGTCTTCTCATTGCGCAGGCAGAGGATGAACGCGGTCGAGACGTCGTCGACGTAGGCGGGATGGAAGTAGGTCTTGCCGTCGCCGATCATGACGAAGGACCGCTTCTTGACCATGCGGAACAGCTTCAGCATCCGGTGATCGCCCGGGCCGTACATCGAGCCCGGGCGGATGACGGTCACCGGCAGCCCCTCCTCCTTCCAAGCGCGCAGGCTCTCCTGCTCGGCGATCAGCTTGGTCTTCTGATAGAGGTCGAGAGGGTTGAACGGGCTCTCCTCGTTGGATGGGATCTGGCTGACGTTGCCGTGGACGCCGAACGTGCTGCAGTTGATCAGCTGCCGGACCCCGTGCTTGCGGCAGGCCTCCATCACGTGGCGGGTGCCTTCCACGTTGATCGTGTAGGCCTCCTTTTCATCCGACCCCGCCCGGCGGAAATTCGAGGCGAGGTGAATCACCACCTCGGTCCCGCGGACCGCGCGGTCCACGGCCTCGGGGTCGCGGATGTCCCCCCAGAGGATCTCGCAGTCGATCGACGGCGGCGCCGCCGCCGCGGGCTTCGGACGGGCCAGGATGCGCACCTTCTCCCCGGCCGCCATCAGCCGGTTGGAGAGGTTGAGCCCGAGAAACCCGAGACCGCCGGTAATCAGGATAGGAGCTGCAATCATTACGTCTTCCCCCCTTGTTGCTCCAAGAAGTGGACCGGAGCGGCACACTCCGCCGCTGGCCGGTCGAGCTCGCCCTGTCGTAAACCTTGACCACAGCTTCCCGCGAGGCGAAGCAGATCAAAGCACTGCAAATTTTGAGCCTCCTCCGGTCAGAGGGGTCCAGGAAAACGCGGCCTCACCTCGGGGGCTCGATCCGCGTCGACTGCCAGGCGGCCATCCTCCATCCCCCATCCCGCCGGACATAGACCGAGGTGAACCGGACGGCGAGGTCCAGGTCCATCTCCCCCGCCCGCACCCCAAGATCGGCCTGTCCCGTCAGCACGGCCACGTCGCCGTAGAGCCGAGCCTGGACGTCCCGCGGCTGGATCGACCTGTAGACCAGCCCGCCCGAGGCGATCGAGGCCAGGAACTGCGCCTTGGTCTCGACCTGGCCGGTCGAATGGGTGTAGGTCAGGTCGTCGGCCAGGAGGCGGTCCAGCGCCTCACGGTCGCGGCGCACCATGGCTTCGAACCGCCGGGAGTCCTCCATCCGGACCTCCTCCTCGGCCCCTATCGGCTGATCGGGTTTCGGGACCGTCGTCGCCTGCGCGGCGGCGAGCGCCGGCAGCAGCGCGGTCCACAACAGGGCGAAAAGGGCGCGCCCGGCAGGGCTCTTCTTCATGATGGTCCTCCTCATCCGGGGATGCTACAGTGAGCGCCGCCCATGGCGAAACGCAAGAAGGCGTCCCCCTCACGCCCTCAGCCCGAGCAGAAGCCGGCCCTCCCGGCAACACCACGGCGGACCATCCCGCCGCTCCTCCAGCTCGCCCTGGCCGCCCTGGCCGTGCTGCTCTTCTACGGCGCCTTGCGGGTCACGGCCCCGCAGCCCTGGTCCTACGACGAGTACTACCACATCGGCCTGGCGCGGGAGATGCGCTCGGACTTCCGGATCGAATCGTTCCGGTGGACGCCATTTTCGATCTTCCACGACCACTTCGCGGACAAGGAGCCGCTGTTCCACGTCCTGCTGATGCCGTTCGCCGGCCTGCCGCTGGAGCGGGCGGGGCTCATCGGCGTGCTGCTCGGCCAGGTCTTCCTGCTCGCGGCCTTCGCCTGGGTGCTCTGGCGTCTGCGGGTGCCCGGCGCCTTCTGGCTGGTCCTGGGACTGGCCGCGCTGGGGCCGATGTTCGCCTTCCGGGCGGACATGTGCCGGCCGCACATCTGGCTGATCGGCTTCTCGCTGCTGGTCCTGGGGCTGCTCGCGGCGCAGGTCTCCTGGAAGGTGCTCGTCCCGGTCTGCGCCCTGTTCGGGCTGGCGCACACCGGCGGCTGGATCGCCATCGCCTACGCCGCCCTCTGGGGAATCGTGGGGTACCTCTCCAAATACCAGCGGGAGCGGAGTCTGGACTGGCGGCCCGCGGCGGCCGCGGCGGGCGGCTGGCTCCTCGGCCAGATCGTCCACCCGAACGTGCCGGAAAACTTCCGCCTCTTCTGGATCCAGAACTTCGTCGTGCCGTACCAGTCGACCGCCGCCGGCAACGAGGCCCTGCGCTCGCAGCTCGGCAACGAGCTGACGCCGCCGGAGCTGCCGATCCTGCTCGACCAGTGGCCGGCCTTCATCGCCCCCGCGCTGGTGATCGCCTTCCTGCTCTTCCAGCCGCGCCTGCGCACGCGGGCGACGCTGACCGCCGCGCTGGTGGCGCTCGCCTTTCTCTTCGTGGGGTGTTTCTATCTGCGGCGCTTCTTCGAGCTCGGCGCGCCGCTGTCGCTGCTGGCCCTGGGGCTGGTGCTGGCGGAGCGGCGGGCGGAAGGGATGTCCCGTCTGCTGCCACGCGCCGCGCCGGCCCTCGCGGCGCTCGCCCTCCTGCTGGGGAGCTGGCATACCTGGTCAACCGTCCGCGAGCAGGGCTTCGGGACGGTCTCGCCGCCGCGCGGGATGGCCCGCTGGCTCGGCGAGAACGGCCGCCCCGGCGAGCGCGTCTTCACCGCCCAATGGGCGGACTCGGCGCCGCTCTTCTACTCCGCGCCGCAGCTCCAGTCGCTGGTGGTGCTCGACCCGACCTTCTTCTACGCCGATGACCCGCGCCTCTTCGAGCTCTACGCCCAGATCATCCAGGGCCTCCACCCCGACCCGGCGCGCGCCATCCGCGAGCGCTTCGGCGCCCGCTGGGTCACCCTCTGGAAGATGCCCGTCTACTACCGCTTCGCCGAGCAGCTCGCCCAGACCCCGGGCGTTCTCACCGCCTACGACGATCCCCACTACCTGGTGGTTGACTTGGGGAATTGAAAAAGGGGACGTGTCGCCACGCCCCCTGAAACTTCCACAGCGATCGACTGCTACTCCGTGGGGGGCGGAAGCTCCGGCACGTTCGGCTTGCGCGAACGTCTGCGGAGAGGCGACACGTCGAACTGCACCAGGCGCTCGTTCCGGGTCCCGAGGATGCCCTTGGCGATCCCGCGGATCTGGCGGGCCTGCTCGCGGCCTTCCTCGAGCACTTCGTCCAGCTCCTGCGTGATCTGTTGCCGGATGGCCGTATGGGAATCCTGGCGGGCCTTGAGGTTCAGCGCCCGGTTCAGCAGCTCCTCGAGAGCATCCCGCTTCGCCGTCATGGGGGCCAGGGCCCCCGCATGGTCGAGGAACGCCTGCAGCACACGCTGCCAGTCGCGGATGAGATGAGCGAACGTTCTGAGATCAGGCATGACTTCTTTCTTCCTTTCTTGTGTTTGAGCCAGCGGCTCGTTTTGTTTTCATTCCTATCCACAGACTTCGGATAGCCTCACGCTTCTCTCACGACGTATCCATGCGCACCCCTCCCTTCTCGAGCCTCCGGGCGGTTCACCCGGAAGGAATCGACAGCTCTTCCCGGAAAGAGACGGCGCCGCCTCTTCGGGAAACCCTTACCGCATCGGAACTACCAAATCGGACTGCTCGGTAAGAATAGGAGGCGGCTTTGCCCTTGTCAATAGGGCAAATCGAGAAATCTTTGTTGCGCTTTCGGTAGGTGGCCGATTACTCTGGATCGACCTCGTCGCCGACCTCTACGTCCTCGGCCAGAGCGTCGGCGACCTGGCCGAGAACGCGGCTCAGGGTCCGACGGAAGACCCTCTCGAGCATCTCTTCCGAGGGATCGAAGACGGGGTCTCCGTCCTCGTCGCCGGGCACGTACCCTTCATCGCCCTCCCGCAGCTTGCGGATCCGGAAGGTACCCGTGGGGGCGAATCCACCCAGCCGCTTCCAGAGCAGGGCGGCGGCCTCGCTCGGCGGGTCCTTGAGCGTCGGATAAATGAAGGCGAGGATCTCCTCCGGAGCCATCTCCAGGGCTCTCGCAATGTCCATCACATGCTCGACCTTGAGCTCGATGGTGCCTCCGAAGACCCGGCTCAGATAGCCGTAGCTGTAGCCCAGCTTCTTCTCGATATCCCGGATGGAGTGGCCGAGGACGCGGATCGCGGCCTTGAGGCTCGCGAGGACGTGCTCGACTTCCGGGCGCTCGGGGTGGGAGGCTTCCTTCTTCTTCGGGCTCATACCGCCTAATCTAGCAGCAGCCGGGGAAGGATTCCGCCCTCCCATGCCCCGCTGCCGGGCCGTCCGCCCCGAGGGGTAGACGCTTTTCCCCGCGAGGCCAGCGGCCCGCCCCACGGGGAAAACGACTTTCCCCAAGGGGTAGGAGACTTTTCCGCCGGGGTAAACGGCTTTCCCCGACGGGAAAGCGGCATTCCCCTGGGGGTAAGGGACTTTCGCCGAGGGGAAAATCACCTACCCGGCGGGGTGGACGGCTTTCCCCAAGGGGCAGCCGGCTCGCCCCCAGGGGAAAACGAGCGGCCCCGCGGGGAAGACGGCCCGGATTCAGGGGCGGAGGAGTTGCCCCGAGTCCCGAACGGTCCGGAGGCAGGGCCGAAGGATGCGCAGAGTAAGGTGCCAGGAGCACCTGGTACCTCATGCCGCTGCCCCCCCAGCCCGTCTCCTCCCCCGACCGCGGGCCGCCGACAGCGATTTAACCCTCCGCTACCATGGGAGTATGCCTAAGTGCGCACGCAGACCCGCGACCCCAACGAACTGGCATTTCAGGTCTTCAAGGAGGCCATAGGATAAGTTCCCCTCCCCGAGCCTGAACGCGAGAAGAACCCCGCCGCCCTCGCCCTCGGAAAGCTTGGGGGAAGAAGGGCGGGAAGGCCGAACCGCGAAGATGACGCCCGAGGAGCGAGCGGAGAACGCTCGAAAAGCTGCCGCCGCCCAATGGCGTAAACGCAATTGACTCACCGCGTGACATCATCTATGATGTCACCAGGGGAAGAGATGGGGCACGCATGCCGAAGACCAAGGAAGAGCTTCTCGAGCACCTCTATAACTCGCCGAAGCACTGTACGCTAAAGGATCTTGAAGACGCCCTCGCGGCGTTCGGCTTCACGAAAAGGAAGGGGAGCAAGCGCTCCCACAACAAGCACGTCTGGAACTTCCGCGGCTTTGTGGTCGTACTCCATACGCCGCACGAAAAATTCGCAAAGCCTGGGGCGGTGGACGACGTTATCGCCAACATCGAACTTGCCGAACAGGCGAGGAAATCCGGCAATGGCAACTAAGACAAAGGATCTCGATTACTACCTCAGGCTCGATTACCCAATTGAACTGGTGCGAGACAGCGATCAGGGTGGATATTTCGCAAGGCACCCCGATCTACTTGGCTGCACGGCTGAGGGGGCAACTCCTGAGGAGGCGGTCGAAAACTTAAACGAATCACGGGAGCTTTGGCTGGAGACGCGGCTGGAGAGCGGCTATCCAATTCCCGAGCCCACTCGTGATGAATACGCCGGTCGAATCTCGCTCCGCGTCTCGCCGACTCTACATGCCTTCTTGGCACGCGCGGCTCTGCGGCACGGGATGAGCCTGAATCAACTTCTAAACGTTATTTTGTCGGAGTGGATGGGCGGCGTGAGCGTTAAGGACAAGGTAGCCGAGGAGCTACGATCACTGCTGAGTGCTGCGGGTCCAGTTACTGTGACGACCGCCGAGACTCGGATCGAAACTAAGACAGAGACAAACAGCCATAGCATGACAGTGATACGTGGCGGTGGCGGTAAGACCGTTCCAGCAGTGGCAATGGCGGGTCAATAATATGCCTACACATATTTGGTCAGTACTCTGCTCAAGGTCGGTCGTTGACAAAGATAGTAACCAAGTCTCGCTTTTTGAGGCTCTAGAGAATCTTGGCGTACGCTTGGAGGGGGCCTCACCACCCGACGGCAGTGAGGCCTACATTCAATTTCATAGCGAGGTCGTGTCGCTTTGGACGCGTACTGACCGGGATGAAGAAGAAGAGGCAGAATCGGTGGTAGAAGTTGTGACACCTGATAACACTAAGCTGCGCTCCGAGATCATAAGGGTTGATCTAACACAAAGAAGACGATTCCGGGCATTCTTCAAGTCTGAGGCGCTCCCTGTGAAGGGATCGGGAACCTACCGATTCGATGTTCTTGCAAGGTCAGCAAAGCAGGAGGAGTTTCAATTGGTGGCGTCACTGCCCTTGGAGGTGACTGTCGAAAGGGAGTCCGCCGTCACCGCAACGCCCAAGAAGAAGCGAGTCGCACGGAAAGCGCGCTCGTAGTCCAACCCCGCGTACCCCTGAAGGGCGGCGCGGGACGGCCTGCCCCGCCTCCGGAATGATTCTGCTGCCCGGCGGAGGCGTTGCCCGCGGGGCGAGCCGCCGGACTCAGACTACTCACCGATTTTTCGCTGAATTTATCTCTTCCCGTCTCTGGAGAGCTACACGGATCAGAGCAAAGCCGGATCAACCCGCGATGAGCGTGGGGGCATGAGGGAAGACCAACAGGAGGAAATGCTTAGCCAGGGTGACGACGACGCGCTCCTCCTCGGTGGCGCACCTCAGCAATTCCAGGTCCCCGGGATCAGGGCCGAGCACCTCCGCAACGTCGTGCCCGGCCTCTCGCAGCCACAGAGCGACTCGCCGGCCGGCGCAACGGTCGATGAGAAACTTCACCTTCCCGCGCCTACCTGAACCGCCTCCAGCCGGTCACCTGCGATCGCCGCCCGTGCGTAGGCAAGGCAAGCCTGGATGTCCTCGCGCTCGAGGTCCGGATAATCTTCCAGGATCTCATCCAAGGAAACGTCTTGCGCCAGAAGACCCAAGATCAGCTCAACCGGGATTCTCATGCCACGGATGATCGGCTTCCCGCCAAAGATCGCCGGATCCGCCGTGATACGCCTCAACAGGTCATCCTCGCTCATATGTCCTCCAAGCCCTTGGACTCATGATACCGCGTTGCCCCGATTCATCGCCCCTGCCGCCGCCGCATCTTCTGCTGCTCCAGCAGCGCCCTGCGCGTGCCGGCCCGATCCTCCCCCACCGCGCCTTTCTCCCCGACCAGCGCCAGCGACTGCCGCAGCAAAGCCGCGGTGTCGAGGTCCGAGAGACGCCGGTTCGGGGCCTCGGCGATGCCTTGGAGGAGACGCTGGAAGTGCTCCGCAAGGTTTTCGACCGTCGAGGCGTCGAAGAGGTCGGCGTCGTACTCCAGGGCGAAACGGACCGTGCCCGCCGCCGAGACCGCGTTCAGGGTGAGGTCCATCATGGCGGTGCGCCGCTCCACCGGGAAGGGCTCCAGCTCCAGGGAGCCGAGCTGAAAGCGCCCGTCCTTGTCGCCGGTGACCATCCGCAGCACCCGCTCCTCTTCTCCTTGATAGAAGGCGAACAGCACCTGGTAGAGCGGTGAGACGCCGAGGTCGCGCTCCGGGGCGAGGCGCTCGACCAGGACGGGAAAGGGGAGGTGCTGGTGCTCCAGCGCCGCGGATACCACCCTTGCCTCGCGGGCGAGGAAGGTCCGGAACGGCGGGTCTCCCGAGAGGTCGCCGCGCAGCAGGACGGTGTTGACGAAGTAGCCGACCACGCCGTCGTAGTCCGGCCCGGGACGGCCCGGCAGGGTTGATCCCACCACGAGGTCCACCTGGCCGGTGACGCGGTGGAGCAGGACCTTCAAGGCGGCGAGCAGGACCGTGAACAGGGTGGTCCCCTCCTCGCGGGCATGCGCGGCCAAGGAGGCGGACGTCCTCTCATCTAATAAGAATGGATGAACACCGCCACGGAAGCTCTGGACGCGGGGCCGCGGCCGGTCCGTGGGCAGCTCGAGACGCGGCAGCTCGCCGGACAGCGCGCCGCGCCAGTGCTCCCACTGCCGCTCCCCCTCCGGTCCCTGGAGCATCCCGATCTGCCAGTGGACGAAGTCCGTGTAGCGGCGCGCCGGAGGGGGCAGTTCCACGGTCTCCCCCGCCAGGGCTGCCGGCAACAGCGTCCGCAGGTCCTCCAGGATGACAACCAGGGAGAGGAAGTCGACCGCGATGTGGTGCATCACCAGGAGCAGGACGTGGTCCTCGGGGCCATGCCGGAAGAGCCGCAGCCGCAGCACCGGTCCCCGCTCCAGGTCGAACGGCTTGTGGACCTCCGCTGCCACCTGGCGCCGCAGCTCCGCCTCGTCCCAGGCCGCGGCGTCGATCTCGCCGAAGTCGATCTCCAGCCGCTCGTGGACCTCCTGGACCGGGGCGCCGCCGACCACCGGATAGGTGGTGCGCAGGGCCGGATGGCGGCCGGCCAGGGTCTGGAACGCCCGCCGCACCGCGCCGGCGTCGAGCGGAGCGCGGACCCGGCCGGAGAAGGGGACGTTGTAGGCGGCGCTCCCGGGGGCCAGCTTCTGCAGGAACCAGAGCGCCCGCTGGCCATAGGAGAGTGGGTGGTGCTCGTGATCCATGTCCTGGCTCCCTTGCCTTGCCCCCTATTTACGCCGCGACCTGCTCGTGGAGGGACGCGATTCATCGCGCCCTCTCTGCCAGCATGATAGAAGGACCGCGAGCGCCAGACCATGGAGATGATCCACCCGCCCCACCCCGACCTCCTCGCCGTCCACCCCGAGGTGAGCGCCGCGCTGGAGGCGGGGCGGCCCGTGGTGGCGCTGGAGTCGACGGTCATCTCGCACGGCCTGCCCCGGCCGGAGAACCTGGAGCTGGCGCGCGGCATGGAGGCGATCGTGCGGGCGGAAGGCGCCGTGCCCGCCACCACCGCGCTCCTCGGCGGACAGGTTCGCGTCGGCCTGGAGGACCGCGACCTCGAGCATCTCGCCGGCTCGCCCGGCGTCTGGAAGGCCAGCCGCCGCGATTTCCCCGTGTTGATGGCGCAGAGGCGCGACGGGGCGACGA